>JAIYDT010000014.1 GCA_027487355.1 Verrucomicrobiaceae bacterium | reverse complement strand
CCAAAGAAGAAACTGGCACCTTGCGGCATCTTGGAATTGAATGCAGCCACGCTATCCGTCGCCCCATGTCCCAAGCCATCATCGATCCCGAGGAGGTCCGCCGCTTTGCTGCGGAGCTGAAGCGCTTCAATGGCGATCTGCGGGAACGCAGCGCCTCGCTGATGGCCCGCTTCACCGCTTTGGGGGATACGTGGCAGGATCAGGAACAGGAAAAGTTCGCGGCGGAGTTCACTCAGATGATGAAGACCCTGAAATCCTTCGTGGAGCTGTCCGACCGCCACACACCGTACCTGCTGCGGAAAGCCGAGCGGATCCAACAGTATCTCGACCAGCGCTGAGACGACCCTTCCTTCCCGATTTCATGTCAGACCAAGCCCGGATTTCCTCGATCGACTCCCTCGAACGTTTTCGCGGGCATTTGATCCAGTACATCGGTCATGCCGGATCCGCGTTGGAGGAGATGGTGAGCGAGGTGCGCCATACCCGGACCTGGCTGGACACCGACCGGGTGCAGCACTGGGGCAATCAGTTCAAGAAGTGCAAGAAGCAACTGGAGCAGGCCGAGCAGGAGCTTTACAGCGCCACCCTGACAGATCCCAAGGCCAGTCATGCCCTCCAGAAAATGGCGGTGCTGAAGGCCGAGCGTGCGATGGTGGAGGTTGAGGAAAAACTGCGCGCCTTGAAGCAGTGGCGGCTTCAATTCGACCAACGCACGCAACCGCTCGTCCAACAGCTCGACCGGATGTTTTCCCACCTCGGCCAGCAACTGCCGCGCGGCGTGCAATCCCTCGGTGAATCCATCAAGGCCCTGCAGGACTACGCCGAATCCCAGCGGCCGATGACAAAGGCCCCTGAGCCCAGCCCCGGACCGGACCCCGCACCATGAGCATTTCCGACAGCAAGGGGCTTCTAACAGGTGCCACCCGCCAGCTCCAGGAACACTGGCAGGAAACCCTCTCGTCCTGGCGCGACCGCAAGGCGGAGGACTTTGAAAAACTCTATCTCGCGGATCTCGCGACCGCCGTGAACTCGGCCGTCCGGGCCATCGAGGAACTCGAACGACTGCTCCACAAAGTCCATGCCGACTGCGACTGAATCCATCGACCCCGGCCAGGTGCTGGGAGATCTCGAACGCCTGAAAGATGGCCTGGCCACCGCCCTTTCCCGCGAGGAGGAGCTGGATCGCGTTCGCGAGCAGGAGCGGGTGCAACGTTCCCGCGAGATCACGGCACAGGAGAAACGGGATGCCGAGATCCTCGAATCCCGTGTGGCGGAGCAGGTGGTGATTCAAAATGATATCATCGGCCAGCAACAAATGGCCTACGAACTTCGCCTCGCCAGGATCCGGCAGGCCTATCATTCCAGCCGCAGCACGCTCGCGGAGCGGATGCAGGTAGTGAAGGAAACGCGAATCCGCTCCGGACATGGTTCGCTGGTGGCCAGTCGCCAGAGACGCGCCCAGGAACTGGCTGAAGCGGGGGAGGCTCATCAGGCATTCAAGGCCTTGCTCGCCGCCGATCTGGAAAGCCGGACCACTTTGCGGAGTTCAGCACGCAGCGCCTTGCGTTCCTATCGTGCCTTGCTGCTTCGCGAGATGGATCGGTCCGACAAGTCGATCCCGACCGACGACCTCAGCCCGGAGGAATTGCGCACGCGCCTTCAAGCCGATCTCAAGGCGATGGATGAGGCTGTGAACGCCGCGCAACGCCAGCCACTGGCGAAGCTGTTCCGTTTCCTGCCGCTTTCATTGCTGGTCGCTGTGATCGGTGCCGCAATGATCTGGCAAGCCTCGCACTCACCGGGCGGCCTTGCATCCGGCTGGCCAAGGATCGCGATTGCGGAAGGCGTGCTGCTGTTTTTCTGGCTCGTCGGGCTCGTGATGGCCCTGCCTTCGGGAAAGGAAATCAACCGCTCGCTGCGAAGCGCCCTCACTCATGCGCAGGCCGCACGCAAGGCCTCCAGCGCCCGCCTCGCCGCCTTGCATGCGAAGTTTGATCAGGATGAAAAGGAGCAGAGCCAGGAGATCACCGGTCTCTTCAACGAGGCCGACACCGAGTTGAAATCCCTGATGGCCCAGGGCTTGAAGAAGCTGGAGCAGCAGCAGGCGCGACTTCCAGGAAAGCTCGAGAAGCTCCATCAGCGGAAGCTTTCCCAACTGAACGAGATCCATTCTCAGGCGGTCGACGCCATCCGGGCCGAGGCCGATTCGATCGCGGAAATGCGTCAGCAGGCACGAAGGCAGGCGGACCTCGACACGCATGCGGTGATGGATGCGGCGCTTGAATCATTTCAAGGCCCGTGGCAGTCGGAGATGGCTCCGATTCACGAGCGCTTGATGAAACTGGATGCGAGGGCTGCGGCGCTCTTTCCTAACTGGACTCATGATATCTGTGCCTCTTGGAGCCCGCCGCAGGAAGCCCCGCAGTCGGTGAGGATCGGCGAACTGGAGGTCGATCTTTCCGCGATGCATGGCAGCCTGCCGAGGGATCGACGACTTAGCTTGCCCGAGCCCTCACGTTTCACCGTGCCGTTGGCGCTGGGCTTTCCGGAGCGGGGTTCATTGCTGATCGAGACCACCGATGACTCCTCCGCCGCCGTCGATGCACTCAATGGCATTGCGCTGCGGTTGTTGGCCAGTTTCCCGCCAGGCCGCGCCTCGTTTGTGTTCATCGATCCGGTCGGGCTCGGTCGTGGCTTCGCCGGGCTGATGCATCTTTCCGATTACGAGGAAACGCTGATCACGAACCGCATCTGGACCCAGACGACGCACATCGAGGAACGCCTCGCCGAGCTGAGCGACCACATCGAGAAGGTGATCCAGATGTATCTCCGCAACGAGTATGCCACGATCGCCGACTACAACGAGCAGGCCGGCAGCGTGGCCGAGAAATACCGCTTCCTGGTGATCGCCGGCTTACCCTCCGCCTTCAGTGAAAGCGGGGCGAAACGCCTGCTTTCGATCGCTTCCAGCGGCGCGCGCTGCGGAGTGCACCTGTTGATCCAGTGCGATGCGAGGCAGTCCGTGATCGATCACGCGCTTTACGATGAACTCCGCCGTGCCTGTCTCAAGGTGACCTTCGACAAGGGAATCTTTCATCTAACAGATGCGCCGCAGGGAGCCTCGACGATCCGTTTCGATCAAGCGCCGCACGATGACGATGCCTCCGTGCTGATCCATCGCATCGGTCGGGCCAGCACCGACTCCAATCGCGTGGAGGTGCCGTTTTCCCACATCGCGCCGCCAGCCGGTGAGCGTTGGACCTCCGACACCTCGGACGAGCTGCGCGTGCCGATCGGTCGCGCCGGAGCGAAGAAATTGCAGATGCTCGCACTCGGCAAGGGCACCCGCCAGCACATGCTCGTGGCGGGCAAGACCGGGTCAGGAAAATCGACGCTCTTTCATGTCATCATCACCAATCTCGCGCTGTGGTGCAGCCCGGAGCAGGTCGAGTTCTACCTGGTCGATTTCAAGAAAGGCGTGGAGTTCAAGTGCTACGCCTCAAAGCAACTGCCGCATGCCCGCGTGGTGGCGATCGAGAGCGATCGCGAGTTCGCGCTCAGCGTGCTCCAGCAGGTCGATGCCGAGTTGAAGCGTCGTGGTGAACTTTTCCGCCGTGCGGGATCGCAGGATCTTCCCTCCTACAACCGCAGCGCCGAGAAGCGGATGCCGCGCACCTTGTTGCTGATCGATGAGTTCCAGGAGTTCTTCACCGAGGACGATTCGGTCGCGCAGGAGGCCTCGCTGCTGTTGGACCGCATCGTCCGACAGGGTCGCGCCTTCGGCATTCATGTCATCCTCGGCTCGCAGACCCTCGGCGGGGCCTACACGCTCGCCCGCGCCACGCTTGGCCAGATGGTCATCCGCGTGGCGCTGCAGTGCAACGAGGCCGATGCCCACCTCATCATGGACGAGGACAATCCGGCCCCGCGCCTGCTGACGCGGCCCGGCGAAGGCATCTACAACGACCAGGCCGGCGCGCTCGCCGCCAACAGCCCGTTCCAGATCGTCTGGCTGCCCGAGCAGGAACGCGATGCGATCCTCGATGACGTCGCTGCCCTTGCGAGTGCCGGAGGAAAGACCGCGCCGGTGCCGGTCGTGTTCGAGGGAAATGCCCCGGCGGAAATCCGCGAGAACGTCGAGCTGGCTGCCTTCATTGGAATGACTCCGGCCACCCGACCTGCCAGCGCCCGCGCTTGGCTCGGAGCCCCGAACTCGATCAAGGGGCCGACCGCCGCCGTGTTCCAGCGCCAGAGCGGCAGTCATCTTCTAACAGTCGGCCAGTCTTCGGAGCGCACCGCTTCGCTGCTGCTTGTGTCGATCCTTTCGCTCGCCGCGCAGTATGCCCCGGATCAGGCCGAATTCGTCATCCTCGATCCTCAGGCGGCCGATGAATCCGCCGACAGCCCGTTCCGGGAACTCAGTTCGCTGCTGCCCCATCGGGTAAGGATCGGTGGTCCCTCGGATGTCGCTGATCTCATGGCCGATCTTTCCACCACCATGGAAGCCCGCAATTCCGGAGCTTCATCTGGTGCGGAAATCTTCCTCCTCATTCACGACCTCCAACGCTTCAAGTCGCTGCGGCCGGACGATGATTTCCGTTTCTCGCTCGACGACGATTCCTCCGCGCCGAAGCCCTCGCAGGCCTTCGCCAACCTCCTCAACGAAGGCGGCCCTGTCGGCATGCACCTGCTTGCCTCGACCGACACCTGGAACAACGTCAGCCGCTGGATTCCACGCAAGCTGCTGGCGGAATTCGAGATGCGGGTCCTGTTCCAGATGAGCGCCAACGACTCCGCCAACCTCATCGACTCGCCCGCCGCCGCCAACCTCGGTCTGCATCGCGCGCTCTTCCACAACGAGCATCTCGGCAGCGCCGAAACCTTCCGGCCTTATGCGATGCCGGATGAGACATGGGTGGGGGAGATGGCGGGGAGGCTGAAAGCGTGATCAACTTTTTCCTGATATGATGTGGAACCCGGATGGTTCAACCCAACTTCAGACTCAGCACACTCTCCGCCTCCTGAGCAGGGCCACCGTGCTGCCGGTGATGATCAGCAGCCAGGTTGAAGGCTCTGGGATGTTTGGAATCGATGGAACCGAATCCGGATTCACCGGCTCCAAACCGGCCTTCTGATATTGCTCCGCCGTCTCCAGCACGACGGCCCCTGAGGTCGGGGTCACCAGTTGATAGCGCGCCTTGATCCCATCCTTGTCCTCCGGCAGGGACGCCGCCCAGAATCTCGCCAGTTGGTCCCAAACCTTCCGGCCAGTCAGGCCTTCCGGGCCCGCCGAGCGCGACCACTCCCATTGGGTCATCGAAACTTCCCCGCTCCTGATGGATTTGAGGAACGCAGGGAAATCCTTCGCCGGATCGATCAGCGTCGGGCCGCGCAGCAGGGAGCCGCTTCGGTAAATCTGTTCCGCCAGGCGATTGGGTCCCGACTTCGCCTCGATCTCCATGATCATCGGACGTCGGCTGCCGCGTTCCATCCGCTGCAACAGCGCCTCCGGACGGGAGAGCTTCACGGCCTGAGGTCCATGAATCCACAGGATCGGTGAGGCAGGCTCATTTCGCGCAGCCAACTCGACCGCCTCACGAAGGGCGGCTTCGTTGTCGCGGCCTCCCGAGAAACGGTAATCCGCCAAGCCCTGAAGCTCGATCCGCCGGGCCTGGTCGTCCGCCAGGATCAGGGTGCAAGCGCCGTCCGAATACTCCGATTTCAGACCTGCCAGAATCCAATCCTTCGCCTCCTTCAATCCCGCCGATCCATCCACCACGATCACCGGCGGTCCGAAATTCTTCCGCACTCCCGCCATCGGCTTGCGGCTCAAAACCCGTTCCTCAGGCTTGGCAAAAGGGTCCTCACACCACACCTCGCCAGCTGGACTCTCCAACCCATCGAAGCGCACCGCCATGGTCTTTTCATCCTCACGGGTGCCTGGCAGGGAGACCGAGAGCGATTGTCCCGGACCGTCCATATTCGACCTGGGTGCTCCCATGCCTCCCTCTAACAGGAATGGC
The DNA here is from genome assembly GCA_027487355.1 of Verrucomicrobiaceae bacterium. GTDB lineage: Bacteria > Verrucomicrobiota > Verrucomicrobiia > Verrucomicrobiales > Akkermansiaceae > Luteolibacter. Next base: position 2,897 of record JAIYDT010000014.1, on the reverse strand, counting down.
TTATCTCCCTGGAGCCATACGGAATGCTCCAGCCCGGACTGAAGACCGAAGTTCTGTTCCACAATCTTCGGCAGCTCCCAACGACCTGAGTCCGTGAGTGGAGCCGTGATGCCCAGGCGGATCTTCATCCGACCATTCCCCGGGACGGGAAAGCACTGGACCATCACCGTGTCCGGACCGCACATCGTGACCAGCACCGGATCGCGGCTCTGCCTGACCGCGACTTCCTGATAGGCGGCCTTCACTTTTGCCACCGTGCTGAAGGCGGCCTCACGCGGTTCGCCATTCACCCACAATGTCAGGCGCGACACCCGTCCATCGCGCGGCAGGCGGACCTGGCAGCGGGCCTCCCGCGCCCTGGGGTCGCCGTTGGCGAAGACCATCGTCCACTCCGCATAGCCCAGTTGCGAGGCCGCATCGAAGTGGCCGTCGAGTCTCGACTCTGCCAGGTCCAGGTTCTTCAGGCGCACCGCCACCTGGTCGGACCCTACATAGTCGTCGAACTGGAGTTGCTCCATGTCCCCGCGTCCCCGACCTCCGTCACGCAGCGCGGACTTCGGTGGCCTGACCGTGTTGAAGCCCTTGCCGGTCACCCGAAAGAAAAGCTCCCTCGCAAGCTCGGAGTCGTGCGGCTGTGGGTTGCCTCCGCCGAACATCATCACGGGAATCCGCCAGCCCTGCATCATCCATCCGGAAATGTCGGTGGCCATCTGCGTGCCACGATTCCCCTCATAGCAGGTTTTCAGCAGGGTGCTTCCCGAATGGAAGGCCCGCAGCCGGTCGATCGCCTTCTGGCTGGGCTCCTTGCCCATGGCGAGATCGACATTCAATCTCGTCCACAGTCCCGGGCCTTCCAGCAGCACCAGCACCAAGGTGGTCAGGATCATCGAGATCTTCCGCGCCTGGCGGAATCCCTTTTCATGCTCAGCTGTCATGAGTCGCGAAAGCCTCCACGACACCAGCGCAGCCAGAATCGGGGTGAGGGAAAGCAGGCCCAAACCGAAGGCAATCAACGCGATCACCGAGGCAGGCAGCAGCGGCAGGAAAAGCAGAGCGTAGAAGACCGAAATCACCAGGACGCTCCCGGTCAGCGCCCCGACCCAGCTCGCGGCCCTCTGACCCGCCTTGATGAGAAGATAAGCGTTTCCAAATGGCACCAGGGCCAGCAGCAGGGCATGCCAGATCGTAGGCACTGGATCAAAGAAGACCCCGCCACAGAAGCCGGATCCGATCTCGAACACGGTCACGCCCAACGGGAACACCACGCCGAACGTCCAGTTGAAGAAACGCTTGAAGCCCGCCCACTTCGAGGTCGGCAAGGCCCTTGCCTCCTTGGCTGGCCGATAGCCGCCATCGAGCCGCTGCAGGATTCCCTCCAGCGCCATCAACCCCAGGCTGTCTCCCGGCTCGCGTTCCGCCTCCTCATGAATGTGGCAGCGCAGGTCCGCCTTGAACTCCTCCGCCTCGTCTCCAGTGAAACCTTCCCGCGTCGCCCTCCCGTCGAGATACTCCACCAATCGACGCTCTGCCTGTGTGGTCCAAGTCTTCATCTTGCTGCTGTTGAAAATCCTCCGTTTGGTTCTGGAAAAGTTGTCTGCGGGTGCGAGAGATCACATCGAGTGAGGCGGGGATTCGCCATGAAATCCGATCGACTCCACCCCTCGCGCCATTTCCTGGAAATAGCCTGTCATCTCCTCCGCCAGCTCGCGCCCGGCATCGGTCAGTTGATAGTATTTTCGGGCCGGGCCACCACTGGACTCCTCCAGCCGGGTCGTCACCAGCAGCTGCTTCTTCAGCCGCGCCAACAAGGGGTAAATCGACCCTTCCGCCACCCCGACTCCCGGCAGGGCGACGAGCGCCTTCACCAAGGCATAGCCATACCATTCGCCACCGGAAAGGGCTTTCAGGATGCACAATTCCAGAACGCCCTTGCGCATCTGGATCGTCCAGTTCGCAAACCCGCCGTCGCATTCTCGTCCTGAATCCGCCTCGCTCACAAGAATCCATTACCTTGCGATGCAAGGTAATGGCAAGGAGGATTTTTCAGGCGGGATGAAATGACGGCTCTGGGGCAGGATGGTCACCCTGTGCTTTTCCCCAACGGGGACCTCAGCAGCGTTGAGACCTCACGGCATGAGGCAATGCCTGATGAAGTGTGGGTGGGGGGGAGATGGCGGGTAGGCTGGCAGTCACTCGTAGTGGCTCCACATCCGGATCACCTTGACGGTGCGTTCGGCGTCATAGACCTGATAGACCAAGCGATGCTGAATGTTGATGCGGCGTGAACAGGCTCCCGCCAGATCCCCGACCAGCTTTTCGTAGGGCGGCGGATTCTGAAATGGATTCTCCGCGATGACATCGAGCAGCCGCTGGACCTGCGGTCGGAGATTGGACGCCGCGATTTTCTTCGCGTCCTTCTGGGCCTGTTTCGTGAAAACTATCGACCAGCTCACCAACCGGGTTTGGTCGAGGTTTTGCCGAGCGGTTCCGCCATGCCCTTGAGGATGGATTCACGCATCCCGGGAATCGAGACAAGGTAGAGCGTCTCCTGGATGCTGCGCCAATCATCTTCAGAAATGAGAACGGCGTTGGAACGCTTGCCCGTGATCTGAATGGGCTCGTGGGAATCGGCCGCCTCGTCAAGAAGTTGATAAAGCCTGGAGCGGGCTTGGGTGACAGGCAAGGAGGTCATGGGAAAAACGTCCGTGAAAGCGTGCGCTTTGTCAAGTTGCGGGGGGCAGGGTCGAACAACCCAATGTCGGAACACGTCCTGATCCCTCACCACCCGATCACCAGTGGCGGAACGATGATCCGGGTGTTTCCACCCTTCTGGCGGTTCTCGCTTTCCTCGACCGCGCTGACGAGGCCGTTTTCAAACTCCACCGCCGTCTTGCCCT
>JAIYDT010000263.1 GCA_027487355.1 Verrucomicrobiaceae bacterium | reverse complement strand
GAGATGGCCTCGTCAAAGCGCTCCTGAACGCAGGCGTAGCAGGCGAGGTTGTAGATCACGAGGACGTTGCGTGGATGATGGACGAGGGCTTCGCGGAGGATGACCTCGGCCTCGACGATGGAGCGGGCGCGACGCACGGCATAGGCCCCTTGGATCCACCAGAAGTCGTTTCCGGGATCGAGTTCGATCATCGTCAGGCAGATCCCCGCCGCCTCGGGCCAGCGTTTCAACAAGGTCAGCAGTTCGGTGCGAAGCTGCAGAACGACGGGATCGCGAGCGGTCGAGTCGAACGCCTCATCAAGCTCGGCCAGCGCCTCCTCGGGCAATCCAAGTTCCACGTATCCTTCAGCCCGCTTGCAGGCGGCGGCTTCGGCAAAGGTCATGGCGGCAGCATCCTCGCGATCCGGCGGATAGCAATAGAGGGGTCAGAGGAAATTCGAAATTCGAAATCGGAAATTCGAAATGAAGATCAGACGGCCTTTCTCTTTTCCCCGTTTCGAATTTCAAATCTCGGATTTCGGATTTATCTCCCTCTCATGTCCTTCACGCTTCATCCCCGGCTGGCCGCAGGCGGTTTCGAACTCGCGACCCTTTCCGGTTGCCGGGTTCTATTGAAAAACAACGCGGTCTTTCCGTGGTTGCTGGTGGTGCCGGAAGTGGAGGAGGGGATCGAGGACCTGCACCAGCTTTCCCCTGAGCGCTACGTCGAGGTGCTGGAGGTGGTGCGTCGTGTTTCCGAGTTCGTCTCGGCCCATTTCCGACCCGAGAAGCTCAACGTCGCCTGCATCGGCAACCAGGTCCGTCAGATGCACATCCACGTCGTCGGGCGCTCTTCATCCGATCCCGCATGGCCGGGCACGGTCTGGGCGTGTGAGGAAAAGCGACCTTACACCGAGGAGGAAGTGTCGGCGATCCGGGCGGCGTTTGCGGCTTGCGGATTCTGAGATGGGCAAGATGCCAGCTGGCTTCGTCCGGCTAGGTTAAATTGCCGGGTTGCGGCGATCCTTTGATCGCTCTATCATGATCCCCATCACGCCATGTCCCTCCCTACCAACCTCGTCACCATCCATCCGTATTTCAAAGCCCATCCAGGCAAGGAGGAGCTGGTGCAGGGGGTCCTGGACAAGTTCGTCGCCACGACGACCGGCGAGCCGCAGTGCCTCTTCTACGAGTTCACGGTGCAGGGCGACGAGGTCTTTTGCCGCGAGGGCTACGAGGGTGCGGCCGGGGTGCTTCACCACCTCGAGAACGTCGGCGCGGTGCTTGGGGAAATGCTGACGATTTCCGATCTCACCCGTCTGGAGTTCCACGGTCCGGCGGAGGAAATCGACCAGCTGCGCGGGCCACTCGGCCACCTGAATCCCGCATGGTTCGTGCTTCGTTGCGGGGTCCCTCGTTGAGAAATCAAGCTCCCCAGCTCCACCGCTCGGCCCACCAGCGGTAGCCCTTGCCATCGGAAATGATCCGGCCGAGCCCCGGCCAAGGGAGGTGGAAGCCCATGCAGCGGGTGTTTTTCGCGGCGGCTTCCGACCAGTATTTTTTCCGGGTCACGACCGACTCCACCGGATCGTGATCGAAGGCGATCGTCCATTCCGGATCGGAAAACATCAGCAGGTGATGGTGGGCGAGGTCCATCAGGTGGAGCAGCTCGTCATTGCCCGACTTGATCCGGAAGCAGGCATGTCCGGCGGTATGGCCGGGGGCGGACTCAATGGTGACCTTGCCGCCAAAGAGGGTGGTGCCGGATTTCACCGGCTGCATGACCGGCTGGAGGATGTCGAAGGCGGCGCGGACCTCGCGGACCATGTTGGGCAGCGGTTTGGGGTCGCGCTTGGACTTGGAGAAATCCGGCGAAGGACCGCGCCAGAACTCGACCTCCTCAGGCAGCAGGTAAAAGGCGGCGTTCGGAAAGGTCGGCTTGCCATCAAGAATGAAGCCGTTGAGGTGATCCGAATGCGAGTGGCTGAGAAAGGCCGCGGTGACCTGCTCCGGCAGGATGCCCACCGACGCCAGACCCGCGAGGAACCAGCCCATCTGCGGGTTCTTGACGTTTCCGAAGCCGGCATCAAACACCGCCACCTCCTTGCCGGAGCGCAGCACCAGCAGATTCACGTAAAGCGGGATGGAGTCGAGTCGCTCGCCGTGCCGCTCCATTTCCGCCTTCATCTCCGGGCGCTTTTCCTCGGGCCACATCAAGCCAAGACCTTCACGGAGCGGGAGGTTGCAGTCGCTGATCGAAAAGGCCTCGATCTCACCGATGTTGAAGCGGTAGGCGATCGGGTTGCGAAAAGGAGCAGGTGCCGGGGGCTCGGCGGCGGAGAGCATCGACGGCAGGCTCATTCCGGCGAGGGCGGTGCCGATGAAGCCACGGCGGGAAACATCAAGACGAGGGGGCATGGCAGTGGGTTACGCCGGATGAGGCGTGTATTGGTCAGCGACCTCAAGGATTTCCGGGCCCCCCCCCACCGATCATCGAAAAGAAGCCCTGCCGGTTCACGCGATCACGGCATTTCAATCGGGCCGAAATCGGGTATGACTGTCCTTGTCAACGCGACGCCCCCCGGGAATAGCCGCGACACTTCTCTCCGGAGAAGATTCTCCCCCCGAACCAACGATCGGCGGATGTAGAAGGTCTCCTTCCGCATCCGCCGATTCCGGTTTGAGGGGATGGCCTCCCCACTATGGACTGTGGGCGAGCTGCACCGAGAAGGCGGGATTGACAAGGGAGGGTCGGGGCTTGCGTAATGAATAAACAATTGGGTGGAAATGCGACACACCCGACGACGTCATTCCCCTGAAATCCCATGGAATTCCTTTGTCCCAGCTGCCAGATGCAATTGAAGGCCGAGCCCGAGCAGGCCGGTCAGGTCGTCCGCTGCCCCAGCTGCAACTCCCGCCTTCAAATCCCGGCGAACATGCCGGACTCCACCCTCACCAAACCAGGAGCCGTCAACCGCACCACCGCCCGCCATGGCTGGAAGGAAACCGATCCGACCAACCCGAACATGCTCGTCAGCCTCGGCCTCGGCCTTGGCCTGCTCGCGATCTGGTATCTGATCCTGCTGCCCTTCAAGCCCGCTCCGGACAAGGTCAATTCGGCCTACACCACGATGGAGTTCGTGAACTCGCTGTTCTACAAACACTTCCTGGTCAGCATGCTGAACACCTTGTTCTTCTCGTGGTCGATCTCGATCCTGTTCCTGAAATTCCAGAAACTCCGCCACCAGAAGACCGCCTTGTTGCTCGATGTGCTGCCGATGCGCCTGGGCAAGGAAATCAACGTCAGCAACGTCGGCCAGTTCATCGATCATGTCTACGCCCTGCCCCGCAAGCTTCGCGACAGCCTGATGGTCAACCGCATCCGCAAGGCACTCGAACTCTTTGAAATCCGCCAGTCGGCCTCGGACGTCCGGGAAATGATGTCGAGCCAGTCCGACATCGACAGTGCCCGCATCGGTGGCAGCTACACCCTCACCCGCGCCTTCCTTTGGGCAATTCCACTGCTGGGCTTCATCGGCACCGTCATCGGCCTCTCGCAGGCCATCGGCGGGATGAGCTTCGCCAACGTCGAGGACGTCGGAAAGATCGTTTCCTCGATCAACAACGTCACCAGCGGCCTCGGCACCGCCTTCGATGCCACCCTGCTCGGCCTGGTGCTGGCGATGGCGCTCAACTTCCCCATCAACTCCCTCTCCAAGCAGGAGGACGACAACCTCAACGCCATCGACGCCTTCTGCAACGAGGTGCTGCTGCCACGCCTCAACGACGGCGTCGGAGCTGGCAATGGTGACGCCGCCGCGATTGCCGACACGGTGGTGAAACAACTCGCCAGCGCCCATCGCGAGCTGCTCACCGACCTCAACACCCTCTCCTCACGGATGGTCGATTACGCCACCAACCTCGATGAAAAGATGGCCGCCTTCCAGAAGACGGTCACCGAGGAATTCATCACCAAGACCTCCGCCATGCGCGAGGAATCGGACAAGGCGGTGAAGGACTCGATGGAGCAGGTTTCAAAGTACCTCAGCGGCCTGGAATCCGGCATCAAGGGCCTCAACGAGGTCCTCGCCAGCCTTGGCGGCAAGCAGATCGTCATCGAGCAGGCAAAGCGCCGCTGGCCCTGGTCCTGAACCGTCCCTGACGATCCCGCCCCACTGCCATGGCCAAGCGACGCAAGGGAAACCACGAGGAGGTGATGCTCATCCCCTTCCTGGACATCCTGTGCTCGCTCATCGGCATCCTTGTTCTGATCATCGTCGTCCTCTGCGTCGCCAACACCCAGCAGACCAATGGCCGCACGCCCGAGGAGGAGGCCACAGCCCGGAAATTCGCCGAGATTTCCCGCCAGCGGAAATCGATCGAAAAGGAACGCAGTGAAGCCAACGCGAAGCTCGGCATGCTGGAGGCCCGACAGACCGAGGCGGAGGAAAAGAAGACCCGCCTGACCGAGTTGAGAAAGCGCCTCAACCTGACCGGAGCCGAGGCCACCGCCAACAAGACCCAGGCGGCAAAGATCCAGAAGCAGATCGAGGACCTCATCCTCCAGATCGAAGCCCTGGTCCGCCAGATGCCGCCGATCCGCAAGGAGATCGAGGATCTGAAGAAGCAGCTCGCCCTGCTCAACAAGAAGCCGGACAACAAACCTCCACCCGTGGTCATCCAGCCCTCAGGCACCGGCCAGGGAGGACAGAAGAAGCTGTTCTTCGTCGAGACCTCCAACGGCGCCATCACCCTTCGGAAGGGTCGCGCTGAGAAGCAGAACGTCGGGGCCGGCAGCCTGATGACCGACAAGGGCTACAACGATTTCCTCTCCCAGATCAAAAACACGCCGAACGCCATGCTGATCTTCCTGATCCGCCAGGACGGCGGCTCGTCCTACAACGCCGCCGCCGGTTGGGCCCAGAGCCAGTATGGCCTCACCACCGGCAAGCTCCCGATCCCCGGCGGCGGCGAGGTCGATCTGAGCCTGTTCGAAAAATGAACCCGATGAACCTCTGTTAGATGGCAAAACGCAGACATGGCCAGGAAGCCGAGCTTCCGTTCGTGGCGCTGATGGACACGATGACCAACGTCGTCGGCGTCCTCACCATCGTGCTCGTGATGATGGGCATCAGCATCGCCCATGCCGTGAAAAAGGTCCTGACCGACCTTCCCCCGGCAACCCCCGCCCAGGTGACGGAGGCCCAGGCCGCGATCAACAAGACCAAGGCTGAAATCGCCGCCACGACGAAGAAGGTCGCCGCGATCCCGAACCTGCCGGACAAGGGCGACATCGATGCCGAACTGATCAAGCTCGAGGCCCAGGTGAAGGAAAAGAACATCAAGCTCTTCGACCTGCCCGTGCTCAACAAGGAGATGGCCGCGAAGTCCGGCGATCTTTCCAAACAGGAAACCGAACTCTCCAACCTCATCAGCGAGCGCGACCGACTCCGCGCGCTGCTCGAAGCCACCCCTGCCGCCAAGACTCCGGAGGCCAAGATCGTCCGCATTCCCAACAGCCGCGACATCCCGGAAGGCGCGAACATCTACCACTGCTTCGTCCGCAAGGATCAGATCTATTTCGTCGATCTCATCACCGCCAAGGAAATGGTCATGCGCGAGTTCGACCGTGAGGAGCGCAACCTCGTGAAACAGAAGATCAAGGTGCCGAAGGCGAAGGACCGCGTCATCTACGATCAGAACAAGGTCGTCGGCTTCTTTGCCGCCAAACCTATGGAAGTCCGTGGCCAGAAGATCACGGTGCCGGCGAACAAGTTCTACAGCCGACTGTCGGTCAGGATCGACCTGCCCTCCGGCCCCGGCGACGCCTCGCTGGCGGACATGGAGAATCCGAAGGGCCGCTTCGACGCACTTGCCTACAAGCTCAGCTCGTTCCCAAGGGTCGTGCTGCTGTTTCAGGTCAATCCCGACGGCTTCGCCACCTATCTGAAGGCGCGGGAAATTGCCGACCGCTACCGCATCCCCTGTGGCTGGGAAATCAACGGCAACACCGCCGTTTCCAGTGCCCTGGACTTCGAGGTCAACCGACTGGAAGACCCGCCACCCGGCAAGCCACCAACGGGTCCGCCACCGCCGAAACGCCAGCTCGACTGAGCGCCTTCACCGCCCTTCCGCGATCCGCTCCGCCAGAATCGGCGGCAGGCCGGCATCGAGGATTTTTTTCTGCGTGGTGGCGATGTCATACTCCACCCGGCGGATCACGACGAGCTTGTGGTCGGTGTCGTAGATCGCATAGGCCGCCCGCCAGTCGCCATCGCGTGGCTGGCCGACCGAGCCGATGTTGATGAAATACTTCGCGCCATCCTCGATCACGACGGACTCCGCAGGCACCTCGTTGACCTTGTCGGTCTTCACATAGACCCGCGGCACGTGGGTGTGGCCGTTGAAGCAGAGCTGGGTGAACTGGTAGGAAAAGTTCGCCATCGCATCGAAGCGGTTGGTCACGTAGTTCCAGTTCGCCGGTTGATCGAGGGTGCTGTGTACGACGGTGAAATCCGCGACCTGGCGCACCATCCGCAGGCGGCGCAGCCACTGGCGCTGCTCGTCGGAAAGCTGGGAACGCGTCCATTGCAGCGCAGCGGCGGCAATCGGGTTCATCGCGTCGAGCGAATGGATGCCGGAGGCGTCCTCGTCGTGGTTGCCCTTCACGGTGGGGCAGTCCATTTCTCGGACTTTTTCCAAGCATGCCACTGGGTCGGCATTGTAGCCCACCACATCGCCCGTGCAGACGTAATCCGTCACCCCCTGGCCTGTGGCGTCGGCAAGAACCGCGTCGAGGGCCTCAAGGTTGGCATGTATGTCTCCGAAAAGGGCGATCCGCATATCAGAAATCGAAAGTCGGGGGACAGCGTGGAATGCCGGAACGGGCACTGTCGAGTCAAACCCGTGGGCTACCGTCCGCGGAACCAGTCGTCAGGGTTTTCCTTCGGTTGGAGGGAACGATTGAAGACGCTCTCGTCCGTCGGGACCAAGAGGATCACTTCGAGATTTTTCAGCGCGCTGGCCACGCCATCCAGGGGAAAGCGCTCCCGGACCCGCACCCAGTAGTCGCCAAGCTGGTCATGGGCGCTGCGGGCATCCCCGAAAATCGAGATCGCCAGTTTCATGGGATTTTTCGAGGGATCGGCGCGGCATTCCATGGCGAAGAGCACGCAGCACAGGACCGGAATGCGGTTGTGTGGGTCGGCATAGAGCTGGCGAGCCATCTCCAGGGCCTCATTTTCCCGGCCTGGAATCCGCGCCAAGGCCAGACACTCACGGCGACGAACGTAGGGAAGTGCCTTTCCGGTATCTGCAGCCGCCTTGTAGGCGGCGGCGGCTGCGGGGAAATCCACCAGTTTGTTGGGATTGGAAAGCAGGGTTCCGAGTTCGGCGTTGATGCTCGGCTCGCCCGGATTCAGTCGGGCCCCGCGCTCGTAAAAGGCGCGTCCCCGGCAGATGGAGTCCCTCCAGGCCTCTCGCCGCCGCAGGGCCGGCAGATCGGTCCGCGTCAGGGAATCCGAGGCACTGTTGTAGGCGAGGTGCCAGCCACCCGTCGTCCAATAGTAGGGCGTGTTCGGCGCCAGATCCACGATCAGGTCGTATGTCTCCGCCAGCTCACCCCACTCCCTTGCCTCGAAATGCGAGAACGCCTTGAGGTTGAGAAAGGTCGCCACCAGCGTCCGCAAGCCACCCAGGGCAACCGCAGCACTGGTCTGGCCGATCTTTTCGCGGGTCCCGGTCGCCACCGGTTTGGCCAGCAAGCCGTCGGAGCGGAACTCCCTCGTCAACGGTGCCTCCCAGCTCATGCGCAAGCCACCCGCCGCCAGCAGGCCCAGCGCAAGGATCACGTGTTTACGGTAGGCTTTCATGGCTTAGAACTCCTTGTCTGAAAAGACGAACCACGACGCGATGGTGTAAACCGCCACATAATAAAGCCCGGCCAGCGCGAGTTTCACAAACTGCACCAGCTCCATCGTCTTGCCCTGGATCACGGCGTCGATGACGTTGAAGAGCTGGAAATCCGGGAACACCAGACTGACCGACATCGCCAGGTAGCGCGACGCCGCCGATGTCCCGGCCTCGCCTCCTTCGAAGTAAAAGTCCCGCGCATCCGCCTGGAAGTGGCCGATGAAGTAGATCAGGAAACTCACCACCGTGGTGAACAGCGTGCTGCTCGAAAAGGTGGAGATCAGCAGCGCAATCGCCGCCATGATCGCCGACCGGATGAAGACTGCCGCCACCGCGCCCTGAAGCGCCCAGGTCGGGCCTTGGGCCAGCGTGTCCTGCTTCAGCGACTCGATCGCCGCCGCATCCCAGCCGCGCGACTGGCCGAGAGAGGCCTGCACCTCCAGCACGATCGAAAGCCGCACCTGGAGCATGATCACCATCAGCAGGTCCATCAACGCCAGCGAGACGAAGAGCAGCAGCAGCACGCCCAGCAGTTTTCCCGCGAGGTAGTCCAATCGCGGCACCGGCTTGGCCAGGATGGTGTAAAGCGTGCGGTCCTCCACGTCCTTCGGCAGCAGCAGGGCGGTGGAAACGATGCCCATCACCACCGAGAACAGCGTCATCGGCCCCAGCGACCAGCTCTTGATCAGGCGCAGCAGGTCCATGCCGTTGTCGCCCAGCGCCTCCGGCCCGCTCTGCTGCGGCAGGTTGAAGAAGTTGCTGGCGATCCCGATGACCGCGAAAAATCCGAGGAAATAGAACACCTTCATCCGCACCAACTGCGTGAAGGCGTGTCCGGCGATCACCGCCACCCGGCGGACACGGGAAAACGGAATGGACTTTCTGGCGGTCATGATTCGTCTCCCGAGGTTTCACGCAGGAACAGGCGCTCCAACGTGGTTCGTGGTTTGCCGGAGCGCAGCCATTCGGCCGAGCCGGAGCGCTTCACCAGCGCCTCGATCTCCGCCACCAGCTCCGGCGGCGCGTCCTTCAGGATGATTTCCGTCTGGTCCTCGATCGCGATCAGGTCCTGCAAGCGACCCGACTTCACGATCTTCCCCTTGAAAATGATGCCCACCTGATCGCAGACCTCCTGCACCTGTTCGAGCAGGTGCGAACAGAGGAACACCGTGATCCCACGGTCGCGCAGCTTCAGGATCAGGTCCCGGATCTGTCGTGATCCCAGCGGATCCACCCCGGCGGTCGGCTCGTCCAGAATCACCAGTCGCGGCTCCTGCACCAGCGCCTGGGCCAGGCCGATGCGCTGCAGCATGCCCTTCGAGTAGCCGGCGATCCGTCGATCGCGCGCGCCCTCCAAATCCACCAGCGCCAACAACTCCGACACCCGGTCCTTCAGCACCACGCCGCGCAGGCCGCAGAGCTTTCCGTAAAATTCGAGGGTCTCCGCACCGGTGAGATGCTTGTAGAAATAGGGGTTCTCCGGGAGGAATCCGACGTCCTCGCGCGAGTCCACCTTCAGCGAGTCCTTGCCGAAGATCGAGCAGGTCCCGGAGGTCGGCACCACCAGCCCCAGCAAGGCCTTCATCGTGGTTGATTTCCCCGACCCGTTCGGGCCGATCAGCCCATAAACCTCGCCGGCCTCGATCGTGATCGACACATCGTCCACCGCACGCAGCGGCTGACGCTTCAAGGAGGTCTTGAAGTCCTTCACCAGGTGGCGGATTTCGACGGCAGGCACGCCCGCAGTATCTGCCCTCCGACGATCGATTGCCAATGACGAAGCAGAGAAATCTGGCTGCGGCGCTTGGCTGGCGACGGAGCCTTTTCCAGTCGCCGCCTTCATGCCTTCGCCGCCAGCGACTGCTCGAAGGCCAGGAACAACTTGAGTTTCCCATAACTGATCCGACCCCCGAGTTTCTCGAAAATCGGGCTCAGGGCGACGCCATCGTGGCCTTTGAAGGCGCGACGCATCTCGCTTTCCTCGGCCTCGGTGTAGAGGCGCTGGGCATCGATCTTCTCGCCGCTCTCCACCGCCTTCGCGATGTGGCTTTCGATCGTGGAAAGGCTGAGGTCACGCTCGGCGGCGATGGCTTCCAGGCTGAGGCCGACCTTGAAGCGCTCGAGCGTGGCGAGGGCGGTGCCGTTGAGCGCGCCTTCCGTCTGCATCTTGCGGACCGGTGGTGCCGTGCGCAGGGAGGCGAAGCTCTGGCGTGGATGCAGGGCCAGCCAGTCGGCGATGAGCTCCAGCATCGGCGCACCGAAGTCGGCGAACTTCTTTTCCCCGACGCCTGGGATTTTCAACATGCCCGCCGGATCCAACGGATAGCTGCGGGCCATGTGGCGCAGGGTCACATCCGAAAAGACGACATACGAGGGCACGTCGCGGGCGTCGGCGAGTTCCTTGCGCCTGGCGCGAAGCTCGGCGAAGAGGCCTTCGTCGCAGGGGATGTCGCCCGCTTTCGCGACCGAGGTGGCACTGGCCTCGCGGACGGATTCGGGCGCGCGGGTCAGGGTGAAAGTCCGACCCTCCTTCAAGGCGGTGAGCCCGGAGTCGGTGAGGCTGATGGTGGAGAAGCCGTCCTGCGATTGCTGGAGCAGGTCCATGCGCATGAGCTGGCGGCCGAGCGCGACCCATTCGGCGCGCGGAGTTTCTTTCCCGATGCCGTAGGTGCTGAGCGTGTCGTGCTTCCAGCGACGGATCTTCTCGGAGTTCGCGCCGCAGAGGACGTCGGCGATGTGCTGGAGGCCCGTGGTGAAGCCGCTGAGCTGGCGGACGCGGAAGACACAACTGAGGAACTTCCGGCAGTCGAGCGTGGCGTCGTAGGTCTCGCGCGGCGAAAGGCACGAGTCGCAACCACCACAGTTTTCATGCGGCCAGTGCTCGCCGAAGTAGTGCAGCAGATGCGCGCGGCGGCAGGCTTCGTCCTCGGCGTATCCGGTCATCTGGTCGAGCTGCGCCCGCGCCACCGCCTGGGCCTGCGGGTCGCTGATCTCGTCGAGAAATTTGAGCTGCTTCATCACATCGCCCCGCGAGTAAAGCAGCAGGCAATCCCCCGGCAGACCGTCGCGACCGGCCCGACCGGTTTCCTGGTAGTAGCCCTCGATGTTCTTCGGCAGGTCGAAGTGGATCACCCAGCGGACGTTCGGCTTGTTGATGCCCATGCCGAAGGCGACCGTTGCACAAACCACGCGGGCCTCATCGCGGAGAAAGGCCTCCTGGTTTCGCGAACGCTCGGCGGCATCGAGTCCTGCATGATACGCCACGGCGGAGATTCCCTCGGCCCGCAGTGTGGCGGCAAGGGACTCGGTTGATTTACGGGAAGCGCAGTAGATGATGCCCGCGTCCTGGGGTCGGGCGCTGGCGAACTCCCAGACCTGCCGCTCCGGCTTGCTCTTCGGAATGACGCGATAGCTGAGGTTCGGCCGGTTGAAGGAGGAAATGAACACCTGCGGCTCGCGCAGGCGGAGCTGGCCGATGATGTCCTCGCGGACGCGCGGCGTGGCCGTGGCGGTGAGGGCGAGGAAGGGCACGCCGGGAAAGCG
>JAIYDT010000587.1 GCA_027487355.1 Verrucomicrobiaceae bacterium | reverse complement strand
ACGATCGGCCAGATGTCGTCGCGATGTCCGATGACCTGGAAGTCGGCGAGGATTTCGGCGACCTCCTTGCCACTGTTGTCGACTTCGGCGAGAATATCCTGGGCGAGCGAGCGGTCGATGAGACCGCGCGATTGGAAGAGTTCGATGAGCTGGTTGTTGTCCATGGGACGGAGAAAGCGGGTGCGCGTGAGGGCGGATCAGTCGAAGTCGGACATGGTGGCGTGGATGACTTCCTGCGCGGAGGTCAGGCCGGCGAGCACCTTGCGGATGCCGTCTTCACGGAGGGAGCGCATGCCGAGTTCGCGGGCACGCTTGCGGAGTTGAACGGTGGTGAGTTCGGCGTTGATCATGTGCCTGACCTCGTCATCGACCTCGAAGACCTCGAAGATTCCCATGCGGCCCTTGTGGCCACCTCCGCGGCATTTTTCACAGCCGACGGGTCCGAAAATCGAAGCGTCCTGCATGCGGCCGGCGTCGAGGTTGAGGGCTCGGAGTTCCTTGAGCGAAAGCTCGGCAGGTGCCTTGCAGACGGGGCAAAGTTTCCGGACGAGGCGCTGGGCGATGACCGCGCGAACGGCGGAGGCGATGAGGAAGCGCTTCACGCCAATGTCGGCGAGACGCGCAACCGATCCGGGAGCATCGTTGGTATGGAGGGTGGAGAACACCAAGTGACCGGTGAGAGAGGCATTGATGGCGATGTTCGCCGTTTCGGCGTCTCGAATTTCCCCGATCATGACGATGTTCGGGGCTTGCCGGAGCATGGCGCGGAGGGCGGCGGCGAAGGTCATGCCGATGTCCGCCTTCACCATCACCTGGTTGATGCCGGCGAGTTCGTATTCGACCGGGTCCTCGACCGTGATGATCTTCTTGTCGGGGCGGTTGATGACGTTGAGACAGGCGTATAGGGTGGTGGTCTTTCCGGAACCCGTGGGACCGGTCACCAGGATGATGCCATCGGGAAGGGTGATCATCCGCTCGAAGGTCTCCTGGTCATCCGAGAAAAACCCGAGCTGCGGGAGTCCCAGAACGAGGGCGGATTTGTCGAGAATACGCATGACGATCGACTCGCCATGGTTCGAGGGGACGGAGGAAACACGAAGGTCGATTTCCTTGTCGCCACCCATCTTGAGCTGGATACGGCCGTCCTGGGGAAGCCGCTTTTCCGCGATGCTCATGGTGGTGCTCATCACCTTGAGACGGGCGATGATGGCCGGAAGGAGCTTCTTCGGGTGATTGGCCACTTCCACCAGCTTTCCGTCCATGCGGTAGCGGATGCGGACGGAGGTCTCGAGGGGCTCGATGTGAATGTCGGAAGCGCGGAGCCGGAAGGCGTCGGCCAGCAGGTTGAAGACCAGCTTGATGATCGGCGCGTCATCACCGCCCTGGTCATCGGTCTCCGAAACGATTCCAAGATCTCCAGCGGAGGACCCGGCGGCATCGATGCCGTAGAACTGCTTCAGCGCCACCTGGATCGACTTGTGCGTGGCGCAGACCAGGTTCAGCTCGCGACCGAGGACATGGGGAAGGCTGTCGAGCACCTCGAAGTCGAGAGGGTCCGCCACAGCAAGGGTCAAGGCGTAGCCGTCATCCTCAACAGGAACCACATGATAGCGGCGGGCCACGTCTTCCGGAACCGACTCGGTGATTCCAGGGGCAAAGGTCACGCTGTCGAGATTGACGTGCGGAATGCCGGAGTTCACGGCCAGCACATCGGCGACCGCCTCCTGGGTCAGGGAACCATGGGCGAGGAGCCGTTCGATCAGCGTCTCACGGCCCGAAAGTTCAAGCCGGGCCTGGGCCACATCGTCTTCACTGACAATGCCGGCTTCCGTCAGCAGTTGGGCGAGGTATTCTTCGTTTGAAAACACGGGTCGGAAAATCCAGGGATGGTGCCCACCCGGAATCATTTCACGGGCCGAGGCGTGTGGCAGATTGGTCAACCCTGACCGGGGTTGTCAACCTACCTCCTGCCCCGAATCTTCAGTGGGCGCGAAATTCCCGTGAAGTGTGATTACAAGGGCACTGCGACGGGCTGGAAACACTCCCCGGTCGGGTTAAAGCCGGATCGCGTAGCGCCGGTTCTTGCACAGCGCGATTTCAGGCACCTCCTCCGGGCAGCAGCGCCGATGGATGCCGACGAGCATCCCGACGGCGATCAAGGCAAACACAATGCTGGAACCGCCGAACGAAACGAATGGCAGGGGCAGCCCGTCATTCGGCATCGCCGCCGTCGTGACCGCGATGTTCTGCATGGCGGGAATCACGATCATGCAGGTCAGCCCCACGGCCATCAGGCGCGGAAAGGGATTCTTCGCCTGAAGCGCGATGCCGAATCCGCAGACGCCGATCAGAACAAAGCAAAACACCGTGCCTAAGGTGAACGGCAGGCCCAGCTCCTCGCCGATCTCAGGAAAAATGAAATCGATATGGGAAAAGGTCAGGTTGCCGAATTTCTCGGCCCCGTTCCCCAGCCCGACGCCGGTGGGTCCACCGTTGCCAAAGGCCACCAGTGCCCGCCACTGCTGCTTGCCCTTGCCCTTGTCGCGCTTCTCAACGAGGGCCTTCCACTCCTTCTCGCTCATCTCGTGCTGCTGCTTTCCGAGATCGCGCCAGGCCTCGATCCGCGACCAGCGGGTCTCATTGCTGCGGAGATACACCCCGGCCATCACCACGGCCGCCAGCCCGACCGGCAGCAGGAAACGAAGGCGCGAACCGGCGCAGAAGAACACCGCCGCACAGGCGCAGGAGATGGAAATGGCGGAGCCCATGTCGGTCTCGATCGCGATCAGCCCGATCGGCAGTCCCACCAGCATCCCGGGCAAAACAAAGCCCCGCCAGAACGTTCGGTTTTCCGACTGCCAGCGGGCGAACCAGCCGGCCAGGGCGATGACGATGACGACCCGCGCCAGCTCCGACGGCTGGAATTGCGGCAGCCCTGGAAACTTCACCCAGCGCTTGGCCCCGAAGATCTCCACGCCGACAACAGGCGCGAAGCAAAGGGCCAGCAACACGCAACAAACACCAAGGGCCCAGGGCCAGAGCTTGCGAAGAAAGCCTTCCGAGGCACGGGAGGCGAAGAACGCCAGAACCAGGCCCAGCACCAGCATGCCTACCTGCCGCTTCACGAAATAATAGGGATCCTGCCCCTCCTCCAGCACCCATGCACTGGTGCTGGCCAGCATGACCACACCGAGCGCCACCAGAAGGGCGACGGCCGTGCAAAGGAGGATGGAGCAGTAGCGGGTCACGAGATCAGTTGGGGATCACCAGGTTCATGCCGATCTTGAGCTTCTTCGCATCGGTGATGCCATTGGCCTTCATCAGCTGGTTCTGATCGACCTTGAACCTGTTGGCGATGCTCCAGAAATTGTCACCGGCCTTCACCGTGTAGCTGCGGCTTCCAGCAGCGGGCTTCGGCTGGGTCGCCACCGTCCGGCTCGGAGACTTCTGTGACTGGGCTGCGGAGTGCTCCGTCACTTTCTGGGCCGAGGGACGAACCAATTGCGGCTGCTCAACCACCGGAGTGGCACGTGGAATCTCGACGTTTCCGCGATCCGCAGAGGGCTCGTTGGCCCGGCGCTGGGTCACCTCCGGAGACTCCTTCGCCACGATCTTGTTCGGCGGGAGCTTGAGCACAAGGCCACTCTGAAGCGGGCGTTTGTCGTTGACCCCGCGAAGATCGCTTTCCAATACACCAAGCTTCTCCGCAATGCTGGAATAGGTCTCGCCGGCTGTCACCATGTGCCCAGGCTCCCCTTGCGCTCGTTGAGGCGCGGGAGACGTATTGCCCGGGTCATAAAGCGAGGTGGGAAGCATCGGCTCGATCCCCGCTTTCTTGGCCGCATCTGCCCCGCGCCCTTCCAGGCGCCAGTGATGAAAAAACACCAGCCCAGCCGCCGCCACATGCACGGCCAGGATGACCGCGAGAGCGTTGCCGATCTTGCGGCCCGGCATCTCGGTTTCGAAATCGGCCGGATTCGCCGTGGTGGTGGCGCGTTGCTTCTTCCGGCCGGGAATGTTCGCGAAGAGCCGCTTGAGGACGCTCTTGCGGATGGGCTGACGCTTGGTGGGGAGGGTCGGTTGATGTTTCATCGGATTCAGCGCAATTGGTGGACGAGTTCGCGGAAGGAATCCCCGCGATGTTCATAGCCGGAAAACTGGTCGAACGACGAAGTCCCCGGCGAAAGCAGCACCGTCGAACCACGCGGCGCGAGGCGGCGCGCGGCCTGGACGGCATCAGTCAAGGTGGAAAACGATTCGACTGGGACAGCTCCTGACAGCACCTCGCCAAGCGGTGCGGCGATCTGCCCGAAGGTCACTGCGGCGAGTCCCTTCTTCTTCAACAGCGGCACCACGGGTGCGTAGTCGAGGCCCTTTTCCTTGCCTCCCGCGATGAGCACCACCGGTCGGGTCTGGGAACGCAACGCGCTTTCCAACGCATGCAGGTTGGTGGCCTTGGAGTCGTTCAAATACTCGACCCCATCCAGGGTGCGGATCAGCTCGCAGCGATGAGCCGGTGGCGCATACCCGTGAAGGGCCGCGCGCATCGTTTCGAAGGGGATGCCAAGTGCGCGACCGGCCGCCAGAGCCGCCATCGTGTTCTCTGCATTGTGGAGTCCACGCAGACTCGTGTCCGCCATCAGATCGAGCACAACTTCGCCGCCATGCCGGATGACATGCCCATCAGAGAACCACTCGACGGAGTCATCCTCGGTTGAGAAATACTCCGCCTTTGCCTTCACTCCGGGGAGCGATTCACCCGCCCGGATCACCGCCGTATCGGCAGCGCTTTGATTCTCGAAAATCCTCAGCTTCGCCGCACGGTAGCGCTCCACCGTCGGATAGCGATCCATGTGGTCCGGCGCGAAATTCAACCACACCGCCACCAGCGGATGCAGCCTGCGGATCGTCTCAAGTTGGAAGGAACTCAGCTCCAGCGAAACGGCGGAGGGCGGCTCGGCCTTCATCACGATCTCGGCGAAAGGAACACCATAGTTGCCACAAGGATCCCCTCCAAGTCCGGCGGCCGCGAGGATTCTCGAAACCAGTTCGGTCGTCGTGGTCTTGCCGTTCGTGCCGGTGATTCCGACGATCTTGCCCTGGTAATAGCGGGCAGCCAGTTCCGTTTCCCCGATCAGCTCACCCGCGTGCTGCGAATAGGCCGCAACCAGCGGGCCGTAGGTGTCGATGCCCGGGCTCACCACCAGCAGGTCACAGCGGGTCGAGGCACCGGTTTCAACCGAGGCATGAGGATGGATCGTCACTCCGTCGGGCATGCCGGAGATGGACTCCAGGCCTGCGGCGTCATGAACGGACACGATCGCGCCCTCGCGCAAGGCAAGCACGGCGGCGGCCCGACCACTGCGGCCGGCACCCAGAATCACGACCTGTTTTCCAGAGAGGTTCATGCGACTTTCAAAAGAGCGAGACCGAACAGCGCGAGCATGATCGAGAGCAGCCAGAAGCGGATGATCACCTGGTTCTCATGCCAGCCCAACAGCTCGAAATGATGATGGATCGGAGACATCTTGAAGATCCGCTTTTTGCGGAGCTTGAAGCTGCCGACCTGGAGGATGACGGACATCGCCTCCATGACGAACACGCCGCCGATGATGACCAGCAGCAGCTCCTGCTTGGTGCAGATCGCTGCGGTGCCGAGCGCACCTCCGATACCGAGAGAACCGGTGTCTCCCATGAACACCTTCGCTGGATGACAGTTGAACCAAAGGAAGCCGAAGCCTGCGCCCACCAGCGCCATGATGAAGACCGCCAGTTCACCGACATAACGGTTGTGGGGAATGACGAGATAATCCGTGGCCATGTAGAAATGGCCGGCCAGGTAGGCGATGATCGCGTAGGCCAGCGCAGCGGTGATCGTGCAACCAGTGGCCAGACCGTCGAGACCGTCGGTCAGGTTCACCGCATTCGAACAGCCGACAATGATCGCCACGAAGAACGGGATCGCCAGCCAGTGGAGATCGACCAAGGGGAACTTCAGAAGCGGAAAACAGATCTCCCCGATGTCGATCGGAACCTTGCCCAGCCTGAATCCCGCCTCCCCGAGAAGCCTTGCCGAGTCAGTCGCACCATAGCCGGAGATCTCCTTCTTGAAGAAAATGAAGCAGGCCGCCACCAGCGCGATCGTCACCTGCCAGAACAGTTTCGACCGAGCGCTGATGCCATCCGACTTCTTCTCGCGGACCTTTTTGAAATCATCGCAGAAGCCGAGCAATCCGCAGGCTCCCATCGTGCAGGCACAGACTGCGACGAAGGGATTGAACGGACGGGCGCAGATCAAGGTCGAGACCAGCACCGCGCCAAGGATCAGGACGCCGCCCATCGTCGGGGTGCCGATCTTTCCGCCGTGGAGTTCGGCGAGCTTGTGGACCTCCGCCGCCGTGCGGATCGGCTGGCCGAGCTTCAGGGAAATCAGCTTTCGAATCACCCGCGGCCCGAACATCAGGCTGACGATGAACGACACCAAACAAGCCAGCGCCGCACGGAAGGTGATGTATTGCAGCAGATTGATGAACGAGCAGGTGTGTGCCCAGCCATCTTGCTTCGCGAGTGCCTCGGCATCGAAAGCGGCTTTCCAGAAATCGTAAATCGCGGGGAGCATCAGTTGCGGGGAAATGCGGAGTTCATGACACGTTCGATCGCGGCCGAGCGGCTGCCCTTGAACAGAACGACGTCGCCGGCCCGGCAGTGATCGCGCAACCACTCGGCCGCAGACTCGATGTCGGGAAAATGCTCGCTGGTCTCGGAAGCGGAAGCGATCTCCTCGGCCCCCTCTCCCACGGCCAGCACCGTGATGCCGCGACTGGCAGCGAGTTCGCCTGTGCGACGATGCGCGGCAGGTGCGTGCTCACCCTGCTCCGCCATCCGCCCCAGCACTGCAATGCGGCGGGCACTCTCGGCCACGGGGAGGTCGGCCAGGGTTTCCAGGGCCGCAGCCATCGACTCGGGATTGGCGTTGTAGGTGTCGTCGAACAGAATGATGCCCTCGTGCTCGATCCGGCGCAGGCGGCCACCTGTTAGAGTTGAACTGGAAAGTCCGGCAGCGATTTCCTCTGGAGAAAGCCCGAGCTTCCATGCGGCACCCGCCGCGAGCAGGGCGTTCGTCACCATGTGGCGTCCGCCGACCGGAAGCAGGACGTCGGCGGTTTCGCGGCCCTCGATCACCAGGGTGAAGCGCGAGAATCCATCGCCCACCTCCAGCCTCTCGGCGCGGATTAGGCCACGGCCATTGCCCACCGGCACCACCTGCGCCTTCGTGCGCTGGCGGAAGTAGTCGTAAAAATCGCAGCCTGCCGGAACAAACAAGGTCCCATCCGCTGGAAGTGAGCGGGCGAGCATGCCTTTCTCCTCGGCGATGCCTTCGCGTGATCCGAGGAACTCGATGTGCGCGGTGCCGATGTTGGTGATGATGCCGATCTTGGGACGGGAAATCTCGCACAGTGGCGCGATCTCGCCGCTATGGTTCATGCCCATTTCCCAGACCGCCGCACCGCAATCAGCCGAGGTTCCGAGGACAGTTAGAGGCACCCCGATGTGGTTGTTCAAGTTTCCCCTCGTCGCACTGACCTTGAAGCGCTTTGAAAGCACGGCCGCCGTGAAGTCCTTGGTGCTGGTCTTGCCGTTGCTGCCGGTGATGCCCACCACGGGAATCTGAAGCTGGCTGCGCCACCAGAAGGCCAGACGCTGGAGCGCGGCAAGCGTGTCCTTCACCACGATGACCGCCGCATTTTCCGGAGCCACACCGGACCAGGTATCCACCACCACCGCGGAGGCCCCGGCTGTTAGAGCGGCCTCACTGAATCCATGACCATCGAAACGCTCTCCCCGCAGAGCGAAAAACGCGGAACCCGCAGGAATCGTGCGCGTGTCGGTCGATACTCCTGCCGACACCAGGGCAGCAGGATTTCCCGCGGCGACGGTCACGCCGAGGATCTCTGCAAGCTGGTTGGCAGGAATGGAGTTCACTGTCTTTCAGTTTCTTCGGTGCGTTCCCGCAGGGCCTTCCAGGCGTGCTTGCGGTCGTCGAAATCAATCGTTTCCGTGGCGAACTGCTGGTAGGTCTCGTGACCTTTCCCGGCGATCAACACGATGTCCCCCGCTCTTGCGGCCTTGATCACCGACGAGATCGCCTCGGCGCGGTCGGGAATGCTGGTGGTCGGCGCGCCGTTGATGCCGGCCTCGATCTCACGGATGATCTGGAGCGGATCCTCGCTGCGCGGATTGTCGGACGTGATGATGCAGAGATCGCTGTTCTTTGAAGCAGCCGCGCCCATCAGCGGACGCTTGGTGCGGTCCCGGTCGCCCCCGCAGCCGAAGACCGTGATCAGGCGGCGCGGATTGAGCTCACGCAGCGTGCGGCAGGCATTTTCCAAGGCATCCGGCGTGTGGGCGTAGTCCACGAAGACCGTGGCCCCACCGACGTGTCCGATGTTCTCCATGCGACCCGGCACCTGGGGCGCCTCCGGAATCGCGGCGATGGCCTCCCGCGGACGGATGCCGCAGGCGTTGGCCGCCGCAATCGCAGCGAGAAGATTGTAAACATTGAAGCGGCCGATCAGCGGCGCACGGACGAGGAAGGACTTGGTCTTCGTGGTCAGCTCGAACTCCATCCCACGGGCGTTCTGCTTGAAGTTGTTCGCACGGAAATCGCAGTGAACGCCAAAGCCGAAGCGCACCACGGGCATTTTCCCGGCCAGCGACTCGGCGAGTTCGAGGCCGTGGGAATCATCGACGTTGATGATCGCCGTCGGCTTCTTGCCAAGTGGGTCCGCCACAAGGGCATCGAACCAGGACTTCTTGGCCGCGAAGTAGTTCTCCATCGTGCCGTGGTAGTCGAGATGGTCCAGAGTGAGGTTGGTGAAAACCGCAGCGTCGTAGCCGAGATTCGCAACCCGCTTTTGGTCGATGCCGTGAGAGGAAACCTCCATCACCACGCCGCGACAGCCATGGTCCCGCATCCGGCCCAGCAGGCATTGGAGCATCAGCGAACCGGGAGTCGTCTGGTGGGCGGTCTCGACTGTTTCCCCATCGTCGATCACCACCGTGCCGAGCAGTCCGGCGCGATGCCAGATGGTCTTCATGATGTGATGGAGCAGGAAAGCGGTGGTCGTCTTGCCGTTGGTACCGGTGATGCCGGCCATCGACATCGCGCTCCACGGATCTTCGAAAAAGGCACTCGCACAAATGGCCAGCGCCGCCCGGGTATCGCCGATGTGGACCCAGGTGACACCCTCCTTGAGTCCGGAAGGCGGCGCGGTTTCCGCCAAGATCACCGGCGCTCCGGCGGCGAGGGCATTGGAGATGAACTGATGGCCATCGACCTCCTCTCCGCGGACCGCAATGAAAAGCACGCCCGGTGCGACCTGGCGGGAATCGTCCGTCACGGACGTGAGTTCGACCTCGAGACTGCCGGCGACGGTGGCTCGTGGAAGCTTGGAAACTAGATCGCGGAGAATCATCGGGCGGTGGTGGTCAAGCGCGGCGCTTCGACGGGTTCGGTGGGTTGCAAATTCATACGGGTGGCAATGCGGGCGGCCATTTTCCCAAATGCGGGTGCGGCGATGGTGCCGCCGTAACGGGTGACCTTGGTCGTGCGGGGATCCTCGATCACCACGACTGCCACGAAAGCGGGATTCTCAGCAGGCATCATCCCCGCGAAGGAAACCGTGTACTGACCCTCGAGATAGCCGCGTCCTTTGGGGTCGTGCATTTTGGCGGTGCCGGTTTTGCCGGCAACGCGGAAGCCTGGGACGGCAGCGAGCGGAGCCGTGCCGAGTTTGTCCACCACTTTCTCCAGAGCGGTCCGCATTTTCCGGGCCGTCTCGGTCTTGATTGCACGGCCGACCACCTCGCGGTCGTAACTCTCGACCACCGACCCATCGTTGGCGACGAGCGCCTTGACGATGTGGGGTTTCAAAAGTTCGCCGCCATTGGCGATGGCGCTGTAGGCACAGGCGACCTGCAGCGGCGTGACGTTGAGCGCGTATCCGTAGCTGGCGCGGGAGAAATCCACCGGATTGCCACTGTTGCGCACCATTCCGTTGACCTCACCACTCAGAAGGATGCCCGTGCGCGTGCCGAATCCGAAGCGGTGGACGTAGCTGTAGAAGCGTTCATTTCCAAGCTGCCGGGCGAGTTTGTAGGCCCCAATGTTGGAGGACTTCTGAAGGACTCCCTCGACGGTTAGATTTCCGTATGGCGAGTGGTCCGGCACCTTGATCGGGCCTTCCACATAGAGACCGTTGTGGCAGAAAATCGTCGTCTGCGGCGAGACCAGTCCCTCATCCAGAGCGGCTGCGGAGGCGATGATCTTGAAGGTCGAGCCGGGCTCATAAACGGCCTGAAGGGCGAAGTTTGAACCGTTGGACACCATCCGCTTATCCCGGACGTTCAGGTCATAATTCGGCCGACTGACCATGGCCAGGATGCCACCGGTATTCGGGTCCATCAGGACCACGGTGCCCTTCTTCGCTTCGAACTCGGCCAAGGCGGAATCAAGCTCCTCCTCAGCGATCACCTGAAGCCCCATGTCGAGGGTGAGCTGGACATTCAAACCTGCCTTCGGCGGCATCAGGCTACCCGAGTCACCAGGAAGCGGAAGTCCACGGGAATCACTGCGATGCTCCTGCCAGCCATCGCGCCCTGCCAGATAACTCTCGAGTGCGGACTCGATGCCGGCCTTGCCCACCACCTTCCGCTGTTCCTTGCCTTCCGCATCCTTCTCGACCTTTTCGCCCGTGATGCCGACCACGTGGGCAGCTGTCATGGAAGAGGTGTACCAGCGCTTCAATGAATTCTCGATTTCCAGGCCGCGAACTCCGCTGTTCTCGATCTCGCCACGCAAGAGATCGGCAACATCGCCGGGCAGGTCCTTGGCGATGGCAAAGTACTGCCCTTTTCCGCCTTCGATCCTGGCGCGGATTTCCTCCCGGGTCAGGCGGAGCGGCCGACACAGAACGCTGATGGCATAGGCCTTGTGCTTCTCGATGATCGCCTCGGGAGTCTCCGACTCCAGGATCTCGCCGCGCAGTTGATACACCAGGGCGCGGCGCTTGCGGTTGTCGAGCGATGGCCATTTCGGACTGGCCATGGCTTGCGCGTACGCCAGCCCGAAGGCGGCGATCTTCTCATCTTCGAGATGATTGAGATCCACCATCACCGAGGAGACCGGCAGGCTGCGGGCGAGAACCTCCTCGTTGCAATCCACGATCGTGCCACGCATCGCAGGCAGGAGCTCGACTCGATGGTACGTGTTCCAAGAACTTTCCGCATAGCGCTTCCGGTCGAGAAGCTGGATCTGGATCAAGCGGGCCGAAAGCAAACTGAGCCCGGTCACCAGGACCGAGCACACCACCAAAGACCGGCTTTGAAACGAAAGGGCCATGGATTCAAGGGGCCATCGAGGCGACGGCGCGCGGCTGCTTGGGTTGCACGTCCTCGATCACGCCCTGCGGGATCGGTTTCAACGTGGAATGCTGCTGGACGAGTTTATCCCGGATCAGATAGCGGCCCAGGTCATCGTCGATCAGTCGACGCGTGTTAAGGATCGCAAGCTCATGCTCCTTGATCCGCATCTCGACCCGCTTCAACTCGCGGTTGGTCTCGACCTGGCGGTTCATGCAGTAGGCGTAAAGAATGCCGCCCGCTGCGGCCACAAGCACTCCCACCATCACGGAAAGAAACGTGAAGCGATGGCGGTTCGGGTGTTCGTCGCGGCGATGGTTCATGGTGAGGCTAGAAGCTCGGCGACCCGCAGTTTCGCGCTGCGGGCCCGGGGGTTCAGGGAGGTTTCAGATGCGGTGGGAACCACGGCTTTCCGCACCAGCAGGCGGAACTGGAGATCGGGATTGGGCTTTGGATCGGGCCAGCCCGGCTCGTCCAGCCAGGCAGTGGAGCGGTATTTCAGGAACCGTTTCACCATCCGGTCCTCCAGGCTGTGGAAGGTGATGACCAACAGGCGGCCTCCGGGTTTCAGCACTCGGGCGGAGGCTTCGAGCGCTTTGGAAAGGGATTCAAGTTCCTCGTTCACCGCCATCCGGATCGCTTGGAATGCGCGGGTGGCTGGGTGGGTGCGACCATGACGACCGACCGCCTTTTCGATGCAGTCGGCGAGATCAAGTGTGGTGTCGAACGGGCGCTGGGCGCGGCGCTCGACGATGGCCTTGGCGATGCGGCGGGCCTTGGGCTCCTCTCCGTATTCGAACATCAGCTTGGAAAGCTCGGACTCGGACCAGCCGTTGACCACCTCCGCCGCCGTGCGCGGGCTGGAAGGTCCCATGCGCATGTCGAGCGGACCATTCCTCATGAAGGAAAAGCCGCGCTCGGCCGCATCGAGTTGTCGCGAAGACACCCCGAGGTCCAAAAGCAGGCCATCGGCCTGTTTCCCCCCTTGGACCTCTGGGGTCTCTTCGAGATCTGCGAAATTGCCTTCCCAGGTGCGGAAGCGCGAACCGTGGCCCGCGAGTCGCTGGGACGCATGGGCCAGCGCTTCGGGATCGCGGTCGATTCCGAGCACATCGGCTCCGGCATTCAAAAAGGCTTCACTGTGGCCACCACCGCCGAGGGTGCCGTCGATGATCAGCTTGCCCGGACCTGCCGCCATCCATTTCGCGACCTCGGCCGGAAAGACCGACAGGTGGTAATGCGGAAGCTCGCCCGACGCGTCGTCCGAGGCGAGATGGACCGGAGCGGCCTCCGTCTTGAAAGAGTGGGATGTCCGCGCCAACAACCAGCCAGAAGCGGCGCGGACAACCCGATTGAATGGCGACTGACGATCTGTCCCGAGATTCGTCACCCGCCCAGCCAGGAAAGATTCCGGCCGCAGCCCCGACAACCAGCCAGGAGCGGTGCATGCGACCGGAGCTTGAAGCGCATCGAACAGGCCTGTCCCGAGGTCCTGCTCGCGCTTGTTGGGGAAATTTCGGGTTGCCCGCGCCAACAACCAGCCAGAAGCGGCGCGGACAACCTTGTTGAATGGCGACTGACGATCTGTCCCGAGATTCGTCATCCGCCCAGCCAGGAAAGTTTCCGGCGCCTGCCCCGACAACCAGCCAGGAGCGGTGCAGACCGCCGGTTGAGCCGATTCCACCACTGCTGTCCCGAGCAGTTTGCGAATGGCGATGTTGGAAAATGCTCCCAACCCTGATGCATGCGCAGCGGCGACCGGGGTCACCATGGGGTGATCCGCGTCAAGCATCAGAGTTGGTGGGGTGAACAGCATGTCAGCCGTAGGGGTGTGGGAGAGTGTTTAGAAAATGCCGAGCTCGTCCTCGTCTTCGATTTTCATCAGGCGTTCGTGGTTGGCCTTGTTCCAGACTTCGAAATGCGCGCCGCGACCCGCGAGGATGACTTCATCCTCAGCGGCGATTCCGGCCTTTTCGCTCAGCTCCTTCGGGATCAGGAGCTTGCCCTGGTCGTTCACGGATGCGGCACGGCATCGCATGTAAAGATTGCCACTCAATTCGAGCTTTCTGCCTGCGGGAAGGTCGCTGTCCTCGATGATCTTCAAACGGATATCGAACGATTCCTGGGTCAGGACCTTGATCACCTGCATTCCGTGATCCTTCGATTCCAGCAGCCGGAGAAACTCGCCATTGGCCGGACGCCAGTTCGGCGGGACGGACACCCGAAACTTCGAGTCCATCTTGTAGGAGAAATATCCTTCGTGGCACTGACTGGTCTTGCTCAAATCCGCTGTATTACTGGCTACCTTGAGCCAAATACACCAGAGTACACCGGAAAGATCAATGAGAATCTTGCTGCCCCAAACTAAAATTTTAAATCACTTAAAATCAATTAGATAGGAAATTAAAAGGTCGAGTCGTCTCGAATGGTCAGGTTGAGATTGTTCAAAAAGCCGGTGAATTTTAGACTCTCAGGTGACTTTTTTGGGCCGAAAAATCACCGAATTTTGGTAATTCAACGAGGAGTGTACGCGGCGACAGAAATAGGCATGCCAGTGTACTTTGCAAGGAGGAAACCGGGCCTCACTTCACCTCGATCTGCAGCCGGGACTCACCTTTGGGATCGGTCGCCGGGTCGGGTGACCACTCGACATGGAAACCGCGAATCAGTTCGTCGCTTCCGGCGGTGGTGAGACGGATGGCTGAATGGGCCGTCGCTGAAAACTCGAAAGCCATTCCCCGCCACGCGCCGATCTTGACGCCGACCGAGCTGAGATCCTTGTCCGCCACCTCGTTGGGCGGCTCGGCAAGGGGCTTGTCGCCGGAGAGCTTGAAACGCTTGCCATCGAGTCGCGCCACCCGCAGTTCGTCGTCCTTGATCTGCTTGATGACCTCCTTCTTGTCACGATCCCCGGCCTTGTAGGCGGAAGGAAACCTTGTACGGATGATGAGCCGGATGGGATTGGCGGTCAGCGAACCCTTGTCGGTGATCCGTCCGCCGTAGCGGAGTCGCGCGCCTTGGGCTTCGACCGTCACTTCGAAGGCCGCGTCGCCGACGGTCTTCCCCTTGAAAGTCGCCTTGGCGAGCTTCTCGGCCGGAGGCTCGACTGCCGTGAGGGAGACGGCCTGGACCGCCCGAAGCGATTGCTTTCCGTCCGGCATCTTCTCTTCAATGAAGATCTCCAGAGGCAGGTGCAGGACCTGGGTGATCGGCTCACCATTCTTCTGGAGCGGGATCAGAATCCCCTGCCCCTTGGTATCGATCTTGAACTGGAAATCCCGCTGCTGGTGAACCGCGTAGAAGCCGAGCCAAGGCTCCTTCTGCAAGGCTGGAAGCTGGGCCTGGGCGGTTTGGCAGCCAACAACGAGCAGGATCCCGATCTTTGCGATGATGGATTGAATAGGCTTTTGAATCATGACTACGAATGAACATCGCAGCGCCTGAGGTTGCGAGCCGAAATCCCATGAAAGCCGCCGAACTTTCTCAATCCGCCGCCCGAGACCCCCAGCCGCCCCAAGGGCTTTCAGAGACTGCCCGCACGCTCTGGTTCGCCAGGGCGGGTCGATGGGACGAGGCCCACGACCTTTGCCAGGATCTCCCTGATCCAGATGGAGCCTGGATCCACGCCTGGCTTCATCGCGAGGAAGGCGATCTGGGAAACGCCGCTTATTGGTATGACCGGGCCCGCAAACCCACTCCGTCCCGTGGCAAGGACCTCGCCGATGAGTGGCTGGAAATCGCGGAGACGCTGCTGTGAATCTGGCGCTGCATCAAAAGCCTACAGAGGAGCGGAAGGTGGCGCTGCAGGCCTGATCCCCAGCAGCCGCCAATAGCCTTCCGCGTAGTTCGCGAAGAATTCCTCTTCGGCTTCCACTCTTTTGGTGGTCAACAGAAACACCCGGCGACCTTCCGCACGGAACAGAGTGTTCGAGGCTTCAGGATCCGGGTGATGGTTCACGTAGCGCATGGCCATTCCGGGATGATGAATCGCGTCGATGGCCCCATCGAGCTTCTCCCACATCGCGAGATAACTGAAATCGGGCATCCGCAGCGCCTTGAAAAATGAATCCACCGGGTCTCCGAGGTATTCGCCGATGACGATGCCGGGTTCCACGGGATCGACGGCGAAAAGCCCCTGCCCTGCTCCGGGGACGGTGGATTCCCGGACCTCCGCCCTGACAAAGGGCTCGAACTTCTCTGCGGGGAATTCGACGTGCGGCGGGGAGTAGGGAAAAAGGGTCGAGAGCGATTTGTGGGCGGCCCCCAGGATCAGGAGCATGAGTTCAAAAAGCCACCATCGCCATCGCAGGACTGCTGGGAGTTTTCTTCTCATGAGGATCCGTAACTTTTCATTCCACAGACTCTGGTGGCGATCCTGTGTTCTCAAATCGTCGCGATTTCCGCCAGGGGTATTACCCTCACCGTCTCGGAGAGTTCGTAGCGACGTACGCCCGGATAGACTACGACCAATTCATCCAATCCCAGATCCTTCACGGCGATTCCCATGGACCGGGTCAACTTGGGAGCATCGGTGCGCTTGAACTCCACTCCGATGCGCTTGCCTCCACGGAACATGAGAAGATCGAGCTCCGAACCGCTGTGGACCGCCCAGAAATACGCTTCGTCCGGGGCTGCCGCCCTGAGCGTTTCTTCCAGCGCAAAGCCCTCCCAGGATGCGCCGAGTTTGGGATGGGTCTGCATGGCGTCCCATGAGGAGATGCCCTGGAGGCGGTGAAAGAGCCCGCTATCACGAAGATAGATCTTTGGCGACTTCACCTGCCGTTTCCCGATGTTCTCGTGCCACGGTTGAAGCTGGCGGATCATGAAGGTCTGCGTGAGGGCATCGAGGTAGCTCCGGGCGGTATTGGGACTCACGCCGAGTGAGCCCGCCACTTCCGAGGAATTCCAGATCTGCCCATGGTAGTGGGAAACCATGGTCCAGAACCGATGCATCAGCTGCGGAGACAGCCCGAAGCCCAACAGCGCGAGGTCCCTTTCCAGGAACGTGCGGATGAATTCGCGACGCCAACGATCGCTGGCCTCATCGGTCTCCGCGAGGAAGGATCGTGGAAACCCTCCTCGCAGCCAGAGTGTCCGCTCAGCCGGGACCCCGACTTCCGAGAGGGAGAATCCGCTCATTTCCACGACCTCGATTCGTCCTGCGAGCGATTCGGAAGCTTGCCGGCTGAGTTCCGGTGTAGCGCTGCCGAGGATGAGAAACTTGGCAGGCGCATCGGATCGGTCCGCCAGAACGCGGAGAACCGGAAAGATCTCAGGCTTCCTTTGAGCCTCGTCGATGACCACCAGCCCCCGCAGTGCCGAGAGCGCGGTCATCGGGTTTTCCAGGACGCCGAGGGCGGCGGGATCCTCCAGATCGAAATAGTTCGCAGAGGTTTCCGGCACGAACTCGCGGGCCATGGTGGTTTTCCCGCACTGCCGCGGCCCCAGAACCGCCACCACAGGGTTGCGGGACAGAGCGGTCTGGATCTCGTCGTGGAAACGCTGACGATGAATGGGATGCACACTTGAAATTTAGCGACTAGACTCGCTTTTTTCAATCTTCATTCGATTCAAACATGAAAACCGTCATTATCGGTGAGACTTTTCATGTTTTGAACCCACTTGGACGCCACGCTTTTCAAACAAAAGCCGCCACCAGGCAAACCCAGCGGCGGCTTTGAGTGAAACGGACTGATTTCCAGCGATCAATGCTCGCGGCAGAACTGCTCAAAGCGGGTCAGTCCTTCGTTGAGGACGTCCAGCGTGGTGCAGTAGCTGAGGCGGATGCCTTCGTCGTAACCAAAGGCAACACCCGGAACGGCGGCGACCTTGTAGCGGGAAAGCAACTTGTCGCAGAGGTTCATCGACTTCAGGCCGAGTGCGCCGGTGTAGACGAAGAAGTAGAACGCGCCCTGGGGCTCGACGACGCGGATGTTGTTGATGCCGCGCAGGCGGTTGAGCATGAACTGACGGCTGACGTCGTATTCACCACGGAGGTCTTCGATGAAGGACTGGTCACCGGTCAGGGCGGCCACTGCTCCGTATTGCGCGAAGCTGGTGGCGTTCGAGACAGTGTGATTGTGGATCTTTTCGATCGCTTCGGCGAGGGGCTTTGGAGCGGCGGTGTAGCCGAGGCGCCAGCCGGTCATCGCGTAGGCCTTCGAGAAGCCGTTGACGGTGATGGTGAGGTTGTAGAGTTCCTCGCTGAGGGAGGCGATCGAGATGTGCTTGGCCTCGCCGTAGACGAGCTTTTCGTAGATCTCGTCGGAAAGGATGACGATGTCCTCGGTCAGGGCGATCTCACCGATGGCGAGCAGTTCGTCCTTGGTGTAGACGGCTCCGGTCGGGTTGGCCGGGCTGTTGAGGATGACCATCTTGGTGGCCGGGGTCATGGCTTCCTCGAACTGCTCGGGAGTCATCTTCCAGCCGGTGGATTCCTTGGTTTCCACGAGGACCGGGATGCCACCGGCGAGGCGCACCATTTCCGGATAGGAGACCCAGTAGGGAGTCGGGATGATGACCTCGTCGCCTTCTTCGACGACGGCGAGGATCGCGTTGTAGCAGGCCATCTTGGCTCCGGCGGTGACGCAGATCTGGTTGGCGGCGTAGGTCAGGCCGTTGTCCTTGGCGAGCTTGGCGGAAAGGGCCTCGCGCAGGGCAGGAATGCCGGCGGCGGGAGTGTATTTCGTGTGTCCGTCACGAAGGGCCTGGATGGCGGCCTCCTTGATGAAGTCGGGCGTGTCCGCCTGGGGTTCGCCACCTGCAAGTCCGTAAACCTCTTCGCCGCGGGCCTGCATGGCTTTGGCTTGGTTGGTGACGGCGAGGGTGAGCGAAGGAGAAACGAGGGCGATGCGGGATGAGATGCTGTCCATGGAAACGCGCGGTGTGGTTGTGCCGCCGGCCCGGGCGGTGCAACTGGATTGCTCGCGCGCCCTCCCGGGTGAAGCGGGCCGCTGTTTTGGAGCTTGTCCCCTACCAGTGGCAAGTGAAATGGGAGGGAACCGGGAAATGTAATCACAAAATCACTCCCCGGATCGCTCCACCAGATCCGCCATCCGACCTCCACGAGCCGTGACCCATTTGCCCTTCTTGATGACTTTCGTGAAGCCGATGCCTTCCGACGCGGCGGCGGTGAAGACTTCCCAGGCCTGGGACGCGAGGATGCCGGAGACGATCAAATCGCCCCCCGGAGCGATGGATTTCGCGATCACCGGCCAGGCCTGGATCAGTACGGTGGAGAACAGGTTCGCCAACACGACGTCATAGCCCTTCTTGCGGGGCTTCCATTTCAGGACGTCCTGCTCCTTGAGTTCCACGCCCTCGACGCCATTGCGCTCCAGGTTTTCCCCGGCGACCTTCACCGCAAAGGGATCGAAATCGCAGGCAAAGGCCTCGCCGGAACCCAGTTTCCGCGCCGCAATGGCGAGCAGACCGGTGCCGGTGCCGAGATCGGCGACGGTCCAATTGGTGCCTTTCCGCTCGCGTGAAATGTCGACCAGCAGGCGCAGACAGGTCGAAGTGGTCGCGTGGTCGCCAGTTCCGAAGGCCATTTCTGGAGGAATGGAGATCACCTCACGCTTCGCGTTTTCCTTGCGGATCGCGGCGAGCTCCTTGGCCCGGCTTTCGCCAGTGACGACGAAAACATCCCGCACCTTGATCGAGCGCGGCAGTTCCACCTCGGCACGATGCCAGTCCTTCTTCATTTCCCGAACTGAACCGCCGAACTGCGCGACGATGGCGGCGGCCTCCTTTTTCGTGCCGCAATAGACCTGCACGCGGACGGACTTGCCGCCCTTGATGATTTCGATCGCGAGGTTCGGATTGCCGGCGAAGCGTTCTTCCCAAGCATCCATCCATTTCGCAGCAGAGAGTTTCGACCAGACGAACATGGCGGAGTTTTGAAGTGCCAAGGGCCAAGTTCCAAGTTCCAACCCTCGATACATCCAACAAAAAAGCCACCCGGAGGTGGCTTGAAAAATTGGAGCGGGCGATGAGATTCGAACTCACGACATCCACCTTGGCAAGGTGGCGCTCTACCACTGAGCTACGCCCGCAAAAGCTATTTGCGTGGGCGCTTTCTACGCATCCGCGGACCCGGCGCAAGAGTTTTTTTGAGAAACCATTGCCGGAATTTCATTTTCGAGTTTCCGTGGCTCGCCGTTGCGATCGCTGCGGCCTTTTCCCTTTCCGCCATGTCCGACAAGCTTGCCCAGATCATCGCCACGAAACACGAGGAAGTCGAAGCCCTGATGCCTCGCGCCGCCCTGCTGCGCGCCGCCGCGCTACAACGGAACGATTTCGGAGGCTTCCGGGCCGCCTTGGACCGTGGACCAGGCAAGCTGGGCGTGATCGCGGAAGTGAAGAAAGCCTCACCGTCGGTCGGGCTGATCGATCCCTCGTTCGACCCCGTTCGCCAGGCCGGGCGCTACCTTGATGGCGGCGCCTCCTGCCTCTCGATCCTGACCGATGAGAAGTATTTCCAAGGCTCGCTGAGCTACCTCACCCAGATCTCGAAATTCTCCTCCGCTCCCCTGCTGCGGAAGGATTTCACGATCCATCCGGTGCAGATCCACGAAGCAGCGGTCTGCGGTGCGGATGCCATCCTGTTGATAGTCGCGGCGCTCGATGACGATCTGCTGCGCAAGCTTTACGACGAGGCCAAGGCCTTCCAGCTCGACGTGCTGGTGGAGGTGCATGACCTCCACGAAATGGAACGCGCTCTCGAACTCGGCGCGGACCTGATCGGCATCAACAACCGCAACCTGAAGACCTTCGAAATCGACCTCGCGACCACCGAAAAGCTGGCCGACGAAGTACCTGAGGAAGTGCTGCTCGTTTCCGAAAGCGGAATCAAGACCCTGGCCGATGCCCAGCGTGCCCTCGATGCCGGCGCGAACGCGGTGCTGATCGGAGAAAGCCTGATGCGCGCCCACAATCCGGCCGAGGAAATCGAGGCCTATCTCGCGCTGGAAATGCAGTGATCTAGGGGGCGCTTTTCAAGCGCCAAGCCTCGCGTGTTTGGCATGGCGGATGGAATCCGCCGCCACTACCTCGCACCAGCCTCCTTGAGCTTGGCGATGGCTTCGTCGAGGCGCTTGCGTGTGGCGACGAGGGCCTCATTGAGTTCCTTGAGCCTCTCGTCGCGTGTCTTCAGTGCTTCGTCACGCGCCTTGATGGCCTCCTCATTGACCTTCGCCTGCGCGGAATTCTGGTTCAGGGTGGCCTGCATCGCTTCCGCTTCCTTCACCCTTTCCGCCAAGGCTTTTTCACTTTCCTCGGCCGAGGCTCGCAGGGAATCGAGCGAGGCCTTCAAGCCCGTCACGTCCGCTTCGAGGCGGGTGGCCCGCTCGTGGGTTTCGAAATGGGCGTTCTGCTCGTCGCGCAGGGAGCGCTTTGCACCTGTCAGCTCCTTTTCGACGGCGTTGCCTAAAAACCACTGCACGAAGATAAAGGCACTCAGGCACAGGCAGCCGACAGCGTTGAGAATGGCGAAAACCCTAGCGCTCATGGAGTTGGCTTCTTGGTTTCGAATCCGACCTTGTCGATCTTCGCCGCCTTCACTGCATCGAGCACTGCAATGACCTGGCCGTGGCGCGCATCCACGTCGGCCGCGATCAGGACACGGGTGTCAGGCGTGGGTGGCAGGCTGTTCAGGCGGGCGGTGATTTCCGAAGGGGTGACGGTCTTGCTGTCCCAGGTCGCGATGCCATGGACATCGATCGCCAGGTGGACGACTGGCGGTTTCACATCCTGCACGGAGGACGCCGCTTGGGGAATCTTCACGTTGATCCGATGGATCTGCGTCATGCTCAGGCTGACGAGCATGAAACTCGCCAACAGGAAAAACATGATGTCGATCAGCGGAACGATCTCGATCCGCGCTTCCTCCTCCTGATCGGACGAGCCACCTGAAAGTTTGACCGGCATCGGACTTAGTGGGGAGGATGGATCCTGGCCGCGAACGACTCGAGGTCGTGACCATGGGACTTGGCGTTCTGGACGAGAAGCTCGGCGTGGTTGATCCAGCGCTCGAGATCG
Source organism: Verrucomicrobiaceae bacterium (assembly GCA_027487355.1). GTDB lineage: Bacteria > Verrucomicrobiota > Verrucomicrobiia > Verrucomicrobiales > Akkermansiaceae > Luteolibacter. Next base: position 13,850 of record JAIYDT010000587.1, on the reverse strand, counting down.
CCGCGCAGCACCGAGACCCGCTTGCGGAAATAGTTGTAGGGCAGCAGGCAGCTGATCGCAATCGCCAGACCACAGGCCGTGGCGATCAGCGCCTCACCGATGCCGCCGGAGACTTTCGAAACCGCCAGCGCCTCATCGCCGATGGAGCTGAAGGAACCCATGATGCCCACCACCGTGCCGAGCAGGCCAAGCAGCGGTGCGAGCGTGATGATCGTGCCCAGCACCCACTGACGCGCCTCTGCTTTTTCCAGCAAATCCGAAGCGTGGAGCTGCATCGCCGCCAACATCGAGGTGTGGGCGTGGGTCATGCCTTCACGGAGGTTCACGAGAAACGGATCGTCCGATTTTCCAACTTGCGCCCAGGTCTCATCAAACTTTCCCATGCCGAGCGTCTCGCGGACCTCCACATGGCCTTTTCGGTGGATGGTCCTCCGCAAGCCGATCCACCACAAGGTGCGCTCCAGCAGCACGCAGACGGCGAGAAAGAAGGTCACAAGGATGGGCCACATGACCCATCCACCGTGAATGAAGGTTTCGATGACAATATTGGCGAACATGAATCAGTCGTTGAGTTGAAAGGTCACGGAAGCATTGGTGGTCGCGCGCGGGCCGGGCTTGAACTTCCAGCGCCGGACCGCGTCCTCGGTGGCCTTGTTCAAGGCCGGATAGGGGCTTGGGCTTTTCAAGGAGAAGCCGACCACATTTCCCTGCTCGTCGATCGAGATGGTGAACCCGACGCGACCGACCTGTCCCTTGCTGCGGCACTCCGCCGGGTAGTTTGGCTTCGGACGACGACCACCGGCAAAACGATCTGCCCCGACAGCGCCTGCACCGGCCCCCTTGTTCGTGCCTGCGCCGCTGCCGCTGCCCGCACCATTGTTCTCTCGGGCGGAGGAGCGAGTGGCCGACCGCGAAGCCTGCTGCTGGCTTGGGCTGGAAGAGGGTTTTGCCGCCGGAGCCTGACGAGAGGGTTTGGGCTGCTCCATTTCGAGCGCCTCGGGCTTGGGAGCAGGAAGATCCGGCAGTTCCGGCACCGGAGTCATCTCCGCCAGAGGAGGGATTTCCGCCACATCCTCGACGGGCGAAGGTTCGACCGGGGCATCCGGGATGACCTCGGTGGCCTCGGAAGGATCAACCGGAGCCGAGCCCGCCGACTCCTGATCCAGATCGATCATTCCTTCGTTCGACAGCGACACCTCCTGCTGCCGAAGCGCCGGCAAGTGATCGGAAACCCTCACCAAGCAAGCAACCGTGCTCGCGCCCGAAACGCTCAGCCAGGTGGCGAGAGTGCCGATGTTCAGTGCCTGAAGGATGGAATTCATGAAGTGAGCGCGGGTAGCTAGGCGAGGACCGAAGGCTGACGCAACAGCGGGTTTAGGGAAATCCCGTAGCCCGCTGTGGGATTAACTGCCGAAAAACTAGCCACTTTCCCTCACTTTCGTCAAATAATAATTGCTATTGCGACTCATTCTCATTATTGGCTTTGGCCGTCCGGGCTTTCCGGCAACCTGAAGATCCCATTTCCACCTCATCATGAAACCACTTCCCAAGGTCCCCGCCCGCGAACTCTTCGCCCTCGGCACACTTCTGAGCCTCGGCCAAGCCTTCGCCGAGCCCGCAAGAAATGAACACGTCACCTCGGAGCCTCCGCCCGGTGACGAGAAACCCCAGGCACTCGCCGACCTCGTCGTCGAAGCGGTGCGCGGCTCACTCTACAAACCCGAGAAGCTACAAACCCCGAAGTACACAGTCCCCCTTCGCGATGTTCCGCAAACGATCACGGTCATTCCCAAGGAAGTCATCAAGGAGCAGGGAGCCACCTCCTTGCGCGACATTCTCAAAAACGTCCCTGGCATCAGCATGCAGGCCGGCGAGGGTGGAGTGCCAAACGGCGACAACCTTTCCATCCGCGGTTTCAATGCCCGCACGGATCTCTTCGTCGATGGCGTGCGCGACTTCGGCGGCTACAGCCGTGACCCCTTCAACCTCGAACAGGTCGAGGTCACCAAGGGCCCATCCTCCTCCAACGGCGGTCGCGGCTCCACCGGTGGCTCGGTCAACCTCGGCAGCAAAACGCCGACCTTGAAAAACCGTTATGAGCTCATGCTCGGCGGTGGAAGCGACCACTACGGTCGCACCACTTTCGATGCGAACCAGACGATCCATGGCATCGAGGGCGCGGCCCTTCGCGTGAACGGCATGGTTCACACTCAGGACGTGCCAGGCCGTGATCACGTAGAACAGGAGCGCTGGGGAATCGCTCCCACCATCGCCTTGGGGCTCGATACCGACACCCGCTTCACCCTTGGTTTCTTCCATCTCGATCAGAACAACGTTCCCGACAACGGCATCCCCTTCGTTCCACGCACCGGCAACAACTCCGGGCTGCCAGCAGGCATTCCCAATGTGGATTTCGACAACTGGTATGGCCTCCTCAGTCGCGACTACGAGAAGATCCAAACCGACATGCTCACCGGCCTCCTCGAGCACAATTTCACCGACACGCAGAAGCTGCGCAACACCACCCGCTACGGCATCACCGGGCGCGACTCGATCATCACCTCACCTCGATTCGACAACACCGGTGCCGATGCCGCCGATGTTCGTCGCACCGACTGGAAAAGCCGCGATCAGACAGATTCCATCTTCGCCAACCAAACCGACCTGCGCTTCGACTTCGAAACCGGACCAGTCGAACACGAACTCGTCAGCGGACTCGAGCTGGCTCGCGAGACATCGAGAAACTACGGTCGAAGGGACCTCAACGGTGGCGGCCCGAACACCGACCTGGAGTTCCCGAATCCTCGCCAACCCTACATCCCGAGCATCGTCCGCGATGGCTCAGTCACCGACACCGCCGCAGACAGTCTCGCCCTTTACGCCTTTGACACCCTCAAGCTCGGCGATCACTGGCAGCTCACCGGCGGCCTGCGCTGGGACAGTTTCGACGTCGACTACACTTCCCGTAGCACCGCAGGAGCTGTCACGCGCTTGCAACGCGATGACCAGATGCTCAGCTACCGTGCCGCGATCACCTACAAGCCGGCAGAAAACGGCAGCATCTACCTTGGCCATGGCACCTCCTTCAACCCCTCTGCGGAAGGCCTGACACTCGGCAACACCGCCACGGCCACCAACAACCTCAACACCGATCCGGAAAAGAACCACACCCTGGAACTCGGCACCAAGTGGGATCTCTTCGATGACAAGCTCAGCCTCACCGCCGCGCTTTTCCGGACGGACAAGACCAACGCCCGCACCGAGGACCCAACCGATCCCACCGACATCATCGTTCTAACAGGCGAGCAGCGCGTTCAGGGATTCGAGTTCGGCCTGACCGGTGAAATCACCGAATCGTGGCACCTCCTCGGCGGCTATGCCTGGCTCGACAGCGAGATCCGCGAATCCAAGAACGCGCTGGAAGTCGGAAACGAGCTGATGAACACGCCCGAGCACTCATTCAACCTCTGGTCCGTCCACACCCTGCCCGGCGGTTTCGAGTTCGGAGCCGGGGTCCAATACACGGGAGAGCGATTCAACAACAACAACCGCAGCACCCGCCAGGCCGCGTCGGACTTCCTTCTCTTTGATGCGATGCTCTCTTACAAGCTCAACGACCACGTCACCTTCCGGCTGAACGGCTACAACCTCGGCGACAAGGACTACGCCGACCGTCTCGGTGGCGGACACTTTGTCCCCGGCACCGGACGCTCATTCGTCATCAGCACCAACATCACCTTCTAAAGGCTACTCTACGTTTCGAGTTTAGTGCTTAGAGTTTCGAATTTTCTTATCCTCATGATCCTCTGCATCCCCGATGTCCTCTCCCCTTCGCAGACCCGCGAGGCACGTTCCCTCCTGGAAAGCGCCGACTGGATTGATGGAAAAATCACCGCCGGCCATCAAGCCGCGCAGGCGAAAGACAACAGCCAGCTACCCGTCCAGCACTCAGCCGCCCTAGAGGTCGGACGAATGATCGTCTCTGCCCTGCAATCGAATCCCCTCTTCGTCTCCGCCGCGCTCCCGCTCCAAATCCTGCCGCCGATGTTCAACCGCTATTCCATTGGCCAGCAGTTCAAGACCCATGTCGACAACGCCGTCCGCACCGTGCCCGGCAACGGTCACCGAATCAGGACCGACCTTTCCTGCACCCTGTTCTTCGCAGAACCCCATGAATACGACGGCGGCGAACTCGTCATTGAGGACACTTATGGCACGAAGAGCGTGAAGCTCCCGGCCGGACACATGGTCCTTTATCCATCGACCAGCCTGCATCATGTCACCCCGATCACCCGCGGCACCCGGCTGTGTTCATTCTTCTGGCTCCAAAGCATGATCCGCAGCGACGAACAACGCGCGATCCTCTTCGATCTCGACCTCGCCATCCAGCGACTCGGTCGTGATCTCCCGGATCAACCGTCGGCTGCCCAATCGACCGTGCAGCTCACCGGCGTTTATCACAACCTCATCCGCCAGTGGGCGGAAATGTGAAATCCTCAGCATGAGCATTCACAAACTCCGTCGCTTCCTGTTCTGGGGGCATCTCGTCGTGGGCGTGACCGTCGGTCTTCTCATCCTGATCCTCGCCATCACAGGATTTCTGATGTCGTTTGAAACCCAGATCATCGGAGCCGTGGAGCGCTCGATGGTGAGGGAAAGGACAAACGGACGCAGCGAAGTGCTCGCACCCGAATCCATGATGGCTCTGATTGAATCATCCAACATCAAGGGCCAACCAAGCAGCCTCAACTACACCAACCACCCCGAAGACCCCGTCATTCTTCTGGTCGATCGCGGCAACCAGCAACTCTTCCACCCCGCCAGCGGAGAATTCCTTGGCAAGGGAGCGACAGGCACCCGCACCTTTTTTCAGACCGTCCTGTCGATTCATCGCTGGCTGACATTCTCCACACCCCGGCCAGAGACCCGCAAACCCTCCGATGGAACGATACGAAAACCCATCACGTGGAAGGAGATCGGCGGAAACCTTCAAGCCGCCGCCTGCCTCGGGTTTCTCGGTCTGCTCACCAGCGGTCTGCTTCTTTGGATTCCCAAGAAGCTCTCCCGCCCGGCCTTCAAGGCAGTCCTTTTGCCTAATCCACGTCTGAAGGGACGAGCTCGCGACTGGACCTGGCACAATCTAACAGGTTTCTGGGCCGCTCCGCTGATTTTCGCCATCACCCTGACAGGACTGATCATGGCCTATCCATGGGCGAACCAACTCCTCTTCCGAACCTTCGGTGAGCAAGCCCCATTGAAGCGAGGTTCAGCGGGAGGATCAGATCAAGAGAAGCCACCAGCCGCCATCCTCACCACTGGACTCGACCGTGTGGCTGAAGTGGCCCGCAATGAAATGCCTGATTGGAAAGCGATGAGTCTCGAACTGCCTGTCAACGACTCAAAGCCTTACTCCGTCACCGTCACCGATGCGGGACGTGGACGACCTGATCGACGAGTGAAACTCCTCATTGATCGCAAGAACTTCCAGATCCTCACGCGTGAAGGTTTTGACAAGCTCTCCCCAGCCACCCGGCTGCGGCAGTCAATCCGCTGGACCCACACCGGAGAAATCGGAGGCCTTTTCGGACAGCTCCTCGCGGCCCTGACCTGCCTCGCGACGATGCTCCTCATCTGGACAGGTTATGCACTCACCTGGCGACGCCTGATCAAGAATCGCGGCCTTCCTTCGAAAGTCGCCAATTGACTCCGAGTTCCTGAATGATTGTGGACCTCCGTAGCCTTCTTTCCGACATTTCTTCAGTCAGGACACTCCCATCCGCAGATCTCTAACAGTCCAAAGTAGGCCGCTGGCAGGAGCTCCGACTCCCTTCATCTTCCGCGCTCCGTCCTTCCGGCGGGCGCTGAAACGCTCGCGCGAGGCCGTGAAGGCTTCGTTCGCGAAGGTCTTGCTGCCAATCACCGCACCGTCTGTGAAGTAACGGACCTTGCAGCGAAGCATCGCCGCCATGCTGGGCTCAGGCAGAACAGTGCCGTTATCTTGTGGGGTGGTCTCGACGTCGCCTTTGACCTTGGCTTTGAGCACTTTTTTCTCGGCTGTTAGATCAGCGTCAACGCTTTTGCGCTGGAGGGCCAAGCCCATCATCTGCCGGTAAACTTTGGCTGCGTCCTTCCACCTTTCAGCTTCAAAGCCCGCGCCGCGATGACTTAAACACGCCCGAACCAGGCCTTCGCGCGCCTTCTTGCCGTTGCCCTTGTTCCCACCGCCAATCGCTTCGCCATAGCTGCTCCAGCGGTAGTCGGCGGGATCCTTGACCATCCCGGCTCTAACACCTTTGAGCTCGTCCCTTTGAGCTTTTACATAACGTCTATCCCTTTGAGCCTATCAATCGTCACTCCAGTGAGCGGAGCCTTACGGGACGGATTGACAATAAAGGATTGCCGACCTCCGGATATTGCTTGCGCGGCCAATCGCAAGCCTCCTCATCGCAGGTGGCTTGGGCTTGCAAGACTGACTCCCACCGAGCGTATGATCCAGCGATGCGTGCGATGCTTTGCTTGATCGGTGTGACCCTGGGAATGGCGGTGGCGGCGGAGCCACCTAACATCGTCTTTCTGTTTTCGGACGATCACGCGCTCAGCGCCATTTCCGCCTATGGCGGGCCGCTGAGGGATGTCGCTCCCACACCTAACATCGACCGCCTTTCCAAGGAGGGAGCCATCTTCACGCGTTCATACTGCTGCAACTCCATTTGCGGCCCATCTCGCGCGGCGGTTCTCACCGGCAAGCATTCGGCGGTCAACGGATTTGTGGACAACGACCAAAGCCGGTTCGATGGCACGCAGACCACATTCCCGAAGCTTCTCCAGAAGGCCGGCTACCAGACGGCGATCGTGGGCAAGTGGCACCTGATCACCCAGCCGACCGGCTTTGACTACTGGGAAATCCTCAACGGCCAGGGCCAATACTACAACCCGCAGTTCATCACGGCTTCAGGCATGAAGCGCGAGGAGGGTTACTGCACCGACCTGATCGCTGACAAGGCGATCTCCTGGCTCGAGAAGGGTCGCGACAAATCGAAGCCCTTCGTCCTGATGTGCCAGCAGAAGGCCCCGCATCGCAACTGGGCCCCGGCTCCGCGGCACCTGAATCTGTTCGACGACGTCACCTTTCCCGAACCCGCAAATCTCTTCGACGGCTACGTCAATCGCAGCGAGACCCTCAAGAAACAGCAGATGCAGATCTCCCGGAATTTTTCCTGGGGCAACGACATGAAGTTCAAGGGCGACAACCTCTTTCCCGCCCATTTCACCAACGAGGGGAAGAACAACGAATACGAGCGCATGTCGGACGAGCAGAAGGCCGCCTGGGACAAGGCCTACGAGCCGCCGAACCAGGCCTTCATCGAGTCCATGCGGGCTGGAAAGCTAAGCGATCAGGACGTCACCCGCTGGAAGGCCCAGCGCTACCTGAAGGACTACCTGCGCTGCGTGCGTGCGGTCGACGAGAACGTCGGCCGACTGCTCGACTACCTGGAGAAAAGCGGTCTCGCGAAGAACACGGTGGTCATCTACTCCGCCGACCAGGGCTTCTACCTCGGCGAGCACGGCTGGTATGACAAGCGCTGGATGTTCGAGGAATCGCTTTCCATGCCCTTCCTCATCCGCTGGCCCGGCGTGGTGAAGCCGGGGTCGCGCAATGCCTCGCTGATCCAGAACATCGACTACGCCCCGACCTTCCTTGAGATGGCCGGCGTCAAGGTGCCCGAGGAAATCCAAGGACGAAGCCTCGTGCCGGTTCTGAAAGCAGGAAATGACACCCCGGCGGGCTGGCGCGATGCGATCTACTACTTTTACAGTGGCGAGGGCACCCATTCGGTCGCGGCCCACGACGGGATCCGCACCGACAAGCTCAAGCTGATGCATTTCCCGGGCACGAAGGAGTGGAACCTCTTCGACCTCGAGAAAGACCCGCAGGAAATGAAGTCCGTGCACGCGGATCCGGCCTATGCGGCCACGCTGGAAGGGCTGAAGAAGCGCTACGAGGAACTGAAGGTCCAGTATCGCGTCAACGAGGCCACCGTGCCGGTCGACAAGATGTCGGTCCCGTGGTGGAAGACACGACACCAGCAGTCACTCCAGCAGGCCGCAGCGGGGGGGCACGAGCTGGTCTTTCTCGGCGACTCCATCACCCAGAGCTGGGAGGGCCCGGGCAAGCCGGTGTGGGATGAGTTCTACGGCCATCGCAAGGCTCTCAATCTCGGCTTCTCCGGCGACCGCACCGAGCACCTGCTATGGCGCTTGCTGAATGGGGAGCTGGAGAAGGTCGATCCAAAGGCCTTCGTGCTGATGATCGGCACCAACAACACCGGCCAGCGTCAGGACGACCCCGCAAAGACCGCCAGCGGAGTGCGCTGCATTCTCGACCTGCTGCGCGATCGCAAGCCGAATGCGAAGATCGTCGTGCTCTCCGTATTCCCGCGCGACGCAACACCTGATGGCCGTTTCCGGAAGATGAACGACGACCTCAACCAGCGCATCGCCGCCTTCGCGGATGGAGGAACCATTCTCCACCTCGATGTGAACGCCAGCTTCCTCGAAAAGGACGGCACGCTCACGAAGGAGATCATGCCCGATTTCCTCCACCCCGGTCAGGAAGGCTACCGCCGCTGGGCGGAGGCTCTGGAGCCGACCCTAGTCAAACTCGGCTTTCCCAAGCACGAGCCGGTGCCGAGTGAGAAGTGAGAAGTGAGAAGTGGAACTTGGAACTTGGAACTTGGAACTTTGGCGCATCAAGGGCGCGAACCCCGGAGGATTCGCGCCCGTGTGTGCACATGAACCAGCTTAGTTTGTCGGCGGCATTTCTTGGTTTGCTCCCCCCGGATCAACCAGAGAAGGGCCAGCGTCGAACGTCTGGAAATGTTGGAAAGGTTTTCAGTTCACCGAGGTGGGCTGTCGTCTTTCGTTGGTGACACGATGACCTGAATTTTCAGCTTTGGGAAGCACTCAAAGGCCTCAATTCCGGTCAAGTGGTCGTAGATTCGACCACCTGGCAGGCAGTGGAGGCTATTTCTTCACTTTCCCCTCCACTCCCGCTGGATCGGGCCACTTGGGATCCGCGACGCGGTGGTGATTCATGAGTTCGACCGCCTTCTTCACAAGGTCCGGATGCTGAGCGGCGAGGTTGGTCTTCTCGGCGGAGTCGGTCTTCAGATCGAAGAGCAGCATGGGCTTGTTTGGCGCGATGCGGACCGCTTTCCAGTCGCCGAAACGGATCGCTTGGCAGGGCGGACCTTCGTGGAGTTCCCAGTAGAAAAACGGGCGCTCTGGGGCCTTTCCTCCCTTGAGAAAATCCAGCAAGGACAGTCCGTTCGTCTTGCAGGCGGCGGGGATCTTTGCACCGGTGATTTCGGCGACAGTGGGCAGGAAATCCCAGAAGGCCCAGGGCTCATCCGAGACGCGACCCGACGGGATCTTGCCGGGCCAGCGGGCAATCGAGGCTTGGCGCAGGCCGCCTTCGAACATCGAGCGCTTGAAGTCGCGCAGCTTGCCACCCATCGACTGGTCGAAAAGTTTTCCAACCGGTGAGCCGGGCGCGAAGGAGGAGCCATTGTCGCCGGAGATCATCACCAGCGTGTTGTCATCGACCTTCAGTTCCTTGAGCAGGGTCAGGAGTTCGCCGACATCGTGATCGAGCCGTGAAACCATGGCCGCGTAGGTCTTCTGCTGGGGAGTCCAGGGCTTGTCGGCGTAGGCTCCAAGCGAGTCGATCTCGTAGCTCCCATGCGGCAGCGTGACAGCGTAAAAGAGGAAGAAGGGCTTGTCCTTGACCGAGCGGACCCAGTCGAGGGTGGCTTTCTGGATGAGGTTCTGGGCGTAGGGTTTTTCCGGCAGGTCGATCCGCTTGCTGTCGTCGAAGAGGTGATCGGTGAAGTAATCATGGGCGTGGACCTGGTCGTAGTAGCCGTAAAACCGATCGAAGCCGACCTTGAGTGGCTCGCCAGAGGATCCCGGCATGCCCATGCCCCACTTGCCGGTGCAGGCGGTGGCGTATCCGGCAGACTTGAGGAGGGAGGCGACGGTCACCGTGCCTTCGGGCAGGGGCATCTGACCCAGGCCCTTGCCGATCTCCCGGTTGGCGCGGATCGGGCAGTGACCCATGTCGAGGCCGGTCATCAGCGAGGATCGCGATGGCGCGCAGACGCTGGTGCCGGAGTAGGCCTGATTGAAACGGGTGCCTTCCGAGGCCATCCGGTCGAGGTTCGGGGTCTGGATCAGCTTCTGGCCGTAGCAGCCGAGGTCGCCCTGGGCGAGGTCATCGGCGAGGATGAAGATGATGTTGGGCTTGTCCGCCGCCAGCGCGGAGCCTGCCAGAAATCCAAGGGCCAGAAGCAGTCGTTTCAACATGACGTCCTAGCTACGGCGGGCAGATCCCCCTCTTGCAAAGAAGATCGCCCGAAGGAAAGAGGGTGCCGCCCCCCTGTAAGCCGGATTCTGTCCATCCCGCGAGCGGGACTGGACGGCCATTTCTCTTCCCGCTTGCGCGGGACCCTGCTTGCGCAGGATGCGACTAATACCCGGAGATCTTGATCGGGCGGGCCGCCCTTCCCCTGTTCTGTCTTGCACCACGCGGGGTTTGCCGTGCCACGCCGGTTGCCCGGACGCGCGGTGGGCTCTTACCCCACCCTTTCACCCTTACCTGTGCCCTTGCGGGCCATCGGCGGTTTGCTCTCTGCTGCACTTTCCGTCCGGTCGTCTCGCGACTTCCGTCCCCCGCTTTCACGAGGCGCGTTGCCCTATGGTGTCCGGACTTTCCTCGACCGTGCTTTTGACACACGACCGCGACCGTCCGGGAGGCGGCGGGGGGAGGGAATCATGGGAAGTTCCAAGTTCCAAGGACCAAGTTCCAAGGGAAAAAGAAGATGAAATTCGAAATTCTAAGCACGAAATTCGAAAGGGAGAGGGAGAGGTTCGGCAGATGCGTGCGCTTTCCCGACCTTCGACCTTGAAGCCTACCTAACGAGGAATACGTCTGCGAAGAACCAAGCGATCATCAGCAGTCCGATCGCCAACTTCACCGCCATGCCGGCGACGGTGCCGACGACCGAGCCGACTCCGGAGACCGTGGCGGGCTTGAGTTCCTTGCGGGCAATGCCGAGTTCGAAGACCAGGGCCCCGATCAAGGGACCGAGCAGCAGGCCCAGGGGCATGAAGAACATCCCGACAATGCTGCCAATGAAAGCGCCGAGCGCGCCCCAGCGAGTCCCGCCGAACCATTTGCTGCCTGCGGCACCACTGAAGAACTCGAAGGCCTGCGACGCCGCCATCAGAGCGGCGAGGATCACGAACGACCACCATTCCAGGCCCGAGCCCTCGCGGCCCAGCATCAGGCGGTGGACGATCGCCGCGATCAGCAGGATCAGGTGACCGGGAAGGATGGGTAGGAAACAGCCAACCAGCCCCGCAATCAGGAAACAGCAGGTCACGACCCAAGCCAAAACGGTGCCAACAGTCCCCAAGCCGCCCCAATTGACCAATGTTTCCCACACGCCGGACCGAATAGCCCAATCCCGCCAATCTGCAACTCAATCCCAGTTTTGGATGCTAGACCTCGCAGGAAAACCCCGTAGGAAGCCGCCTATGTCGCCCGCCAAGCCCATTCTCGCCCTGCTCGCTGCGTCGCTGACCACTGCCCACGCGGCGAAGTGGTTCGAGGAAATGAAGATCGGCCCCGCGTGGTCGAACACCTTCGAGGACTCCTATCAGGGACAGAAGCGGGTCGCTGCCCTCAAGGGTATTCTCGCAGGTCTGGGCGACGGAAAATCCAACGCGCTCTTCGACACCGAGACCCTCCGCCTCGTCAGCGCCTACATGGGCTACGTGAACTGGGGTGGCACGCCCTGGACCGGCCAGCACGGCCAGCTCGTTTCCCTCCAGGATGACTCGGCCATCTTCAAGACCGCCTCCGGCCCCGGCTGGGCGGACGCTTCCGGCTCCTTCGACGACAAGCGCCAGATTCCCGGCTTCGGAAACCTCTCCCACGCCTCCTTCAACGGCTACTTCCGCAGCGGAAACGTCATCGTGTTCGATTACAACGTGCTCGGCAGCCGAGTACTCGAGACCTCCTCGATCGCCGATGGCACCGTCACCCGCAGCCTCCAGATCGAGTCGCGGAAAAGCAACCTCACCGGCCTCGTCGCCGACGAAGCGAAGCCCTTCAGCATCGCCGCCGACGGACTGTCCGCGAAGTCCGAAGACGGGCTCAACGTTTCTCTCAAGGGTGCCGGAAAGCTTGCGGCGGATCCAAAGAATCCCAATCGCCTGCTGGTGAGCGTCACCAAGGGTTCGGACAAGGCCCTCATCCAGCTCGCCTTTTCCCGCAGCGGCGAGGCCAAGCCCGCCGCCGCGCCGGACTTCGCCGCCCTGCTCAAGGGCGGGGCTCCCCTCTGGCCTGAAAAGATCGAGACCGAGGGCAAGACTTCGACCGACAAGGACACGCCCTACGCCACCGACATCGTCACCCTTCCCACCGAGAATCCCTGGAAGTCCAACCTGCGCTTCGGCGGCTTTGATTTCATCGACGAAGACAGCGCCGCCCTCTCCTCCTGGAACGGTGACGTCTGGGTCGTGAAGGGACTCAAGGGCGACTGGAAAAAACTCACCTGGCAGCGCATCGCCTCCGGGCTCTTCGAAACCCTCGGCCTCAAGGTCGTGAAGGGAAACATCTACGTGAATGGCCGCGACCAGATCACCCAGCTCATCGACCTCAATGGCGACGGCGAGACCGACCAGTTCAAGGTCTTCAACCGCGATGTCCTGATCTCCCCGAACTTCCACGAGTTCGCCTTCGACCTCCAGACCGACAAGCAAGGCAACTTCTACTTCGCCAAGGCCTCGCCCGTCCGTGGTGGTGGGCGTGGCTTCGACCGCATCCTGCCCCACCATGGCATCGTGGCGAAGATTTCCCCGGATGGGAAAAAGTTCGAAGTGGCCTCCAGCGGCCTGCGTGCGCCCGGCGGAGTCGGCATCGGACCGAACGGAGAGATCAGCACCGGGGAAAATGAGGGCACCTGGGAACCTGCCTGCAAGATCAACTTCGTCCGCGCGTCGGATGCTCCGGTGTTCTTCGGCTGCGAGCCGAGCAAGCATGACGTGAAGACTCCCTACACCGAGCCGCTCTGCTTCATGCCGATGGATGTCGACAACTCCGGCGGCTCCCAAGCCTGGGTGACACCTGAGGCGAAGATCGGCCTCAATGCCGGCGAGATGCTCCACCTTTCCTACGGCCAATCCAGTATCTTCCGCGTGCTGCCGCAGAAGGTCGGCGACAAGCTCCAGGCCGGGGTCAGCAAGCTCCCGATCAAGCTCCAGTCCTCCGCCATGCGCGCCCGCTTCCACAGCGATGGCTCGATGTATGTCCTCGGCTTCCGCGGCTGGCAGACGAACGCCGCCACCGAGTGTGCCTTCCAACGCGTCCGCTACACCGGAGCCGCCTTGCCGAACCCCGACAAGTTCGAGGCCACCAAGACCGGCGTCCGTCTTCACTTCGCCCAGAAACTTGACCCGGAACTCGCCAACGATCCCACCAGCTATGCCGTGCAGCGTTGGAACTATGTCCGCTCCGAGCAATACGGCTCCGGGGAGTTCTCGGTGGATCAGCCTGATGCAGCCGCCGAAAAGCAAGCGGCCGAAAAGGAGTCCAAAGGCGTCAAGAAGCGTGACGACGTCAAGGTCAGTTCGGCGAAGCTGCTGCCTGACGGAAAAACCATCGAACTCGTCCTTGAAGGCATGAAGCCCTCGATGAGCCTCAAGGTCGGCTACGATCTCGAGGACGACAAGGCCGGCGTCATCAAGGGCGAGGTTTACTCGACTGTTTACGCGACTCCCTGATT
>JAIYDT010000449.1 GCA_027487355.1 Verrucomicrobiaceae bacterium | reverse complement strand
GTTCCGGCCTTCGATTCGTCCAAGTTCGAAAGGCCGTCCCCATCCTCATCCGCCCCCGGAAGCAACGCGGTGGCGTGATAGCGGGCCTCCCAGACATCGCACAGGCCATCGTTGTCCACGTCCAATGCCAGCAGCGGCAGGGTGGTGAAAAGGAACCCGAAAGCGGTGGAGATGCGCGTCATTTGGCAAGATCGATCATTTAGATGTATTTCGTTCATACATGCTGAAAGCCGATCAGTCCCGAAAAAAATGGCGCTCCATCCGCTTTGGTGAAAATCCAAGGGCCCAGATCGCCGGAATGATTCAATGGTTCGGTACCGACTCTTCACACAAGGCCGCGACGGAGAATGGGTCTGGGCGTTGGTTCTGATTTCACTGGGGTCACGAGGGTCTCTCACTTTCAGCGCTTGGAGGGCGCTTGGATGGTTGAACCAAGGCCTTGCCAGCGCATCCTTTTGGGATGGAACGTAGGAAACGCCGGGCCCTACTTGAGGGTGTGGAGGATGGCATGAAAGAGGACGGAGTGGTCGATGATGGCGATGAACAAGGAGACGTCTTCCCAGCCCCGCCTTGATTTCAAAGTCGTAGCGAGGTATGCCTCGCGGCCACGAATGGCAGAAGTTGACATGGAGCCCCGGGGAAGCAGCAAGGAGTCGAGCTCGCGGCTTGTGATCGCAGGCTATGTGTCGCTTTGCATTGGTGTGGCGCTCTCCAAGATTTCGGACACTCTGGATCTGATGTTCTGGTCGGGGGTAGGCCTCGAGTTTCTGGGCTTCTTCCTCGCCATGGTTTCGCTGTTTCGAGGGGAAGGAAAGCCAGCTCAGCTTCTGATCCTTCGTTGCGCCATTTTCCTGTTGCTGTGCTTGTTGCATGAGCTGCCAAGGAACCAGCGCAACCAGGAGCGGCTTCGCCAGATCCGGTTTGATCAGCTTTCGCATCCGCCTTGATGCGAGGGCATTCTTCCTGCGGCAAGGCTTCAGCGGTTCGTAGAATAACTCCTCAATGACCGGACCTGATGATCCGGAAGGCCCAGGCGGGTGAGTCTGTTAGATCTGTTGGCAGATCGATGTTCAAGGCCTGGTCGGTTTGGGTGAAGTTCAAGGGCTTTGATTCCCCGAGTTGTTCAACCCTGATGACCTGGCCCGATGTCGTGGCGAGGGCCTTGATGGAAAGCTGGCGACCGGGCTTGCTGAGGGAGATGGCGTAAAGCGTGTTGCCCTTGGTGGTGAAGCGGATCTTTTCCTCGCCGAACTGCTTCCAAGGTCGGGTGCCATAGATGGCCTCGCCGTTCACCTCCAGCCAGCGGCCGATCGTGAGCAGGCTGTCCTGCTGGGCTTGGGGAATCGTCCCGTCGGCCATCGGGGAGAGGTTCAGCAGGAGATTGCCGCCCTTGCTGACGGTGTCGATCAGGAGGGGAATCACCGACTCGCCCTTGGTGACCCTCATGTCGGACGTGTAGCCCCAGGTGCTGCCGATGGGGTGATCGACCTGCCATGGACCGGGGCGGATGTCCGGTGGGGAACGCTGGCCGATTTTCTCGAAGTCGATGATCGAGCCGATCTGCTTCGAGTCATCTCCCGAGGGCGCGTAGGCAAGGCCCTTGGTGCTGATGGCGACATCCTTGTTCCAGTCGCGGGCACGGTTGTAGTAGTGCGCGGCGACGCGGGTTTTCAGGGGGTCGAGCACGCGGTCCTTTGCGGCGTTGACCCCATTGTCGAACCACAGGAGGTCCGGCTGATGCTTGTCGATGAGTTCCAGGTTCCGATCCACCCAGTCTGTTAGAAAGCGGGTCATGGCGGCATCGCTGCGATCCGCGTAGTGATAGATGTCCTGCCAGGCGGGATCGAAAAGATCGGCTTTCTTTTCCTTCAACCGGTCGCGCAGCGGAGCCGCCGGATGGATGAAGGTGAAGTTCTCGATGCCGTGATTCGACACCCCGAACTTCAGGCCTTCGTTGCGCACGGCCTTGGCCAGATCGCCGATGAGATCGCGATGCGGTCCCAGGTCCTTCGCGTCGATCCTCGTCAGCGCGCTGTCCCAGAGTGGGAAGTTGTCGTGATGCTGGGCGGTGGGGATCACGTAGCGGGCTCCGGCCTTCCTGAAGAGAGCGGCCCAGGCCACCGGGTCGTAGTGCTGGCAGGTGAACTTCGGGATGAAGTCCTTGTAACCGAAGGTTTCCTGCGGGCCGAAGGTCTTGGCATGCCACTCGGCATCGGCGGCATACATGTGTTTCTGATACCATTCGTTGCGATGCGCGGGCACGGCATACAGGCCCCAGTGCAGGAAGACGCCGAACTTGGCATCCTCGAACCAGTCCGGGGTCCGGTAGTGCATTTCGATGGATTCCCAGGTGCCTTCGAACGGGCCGTGGGGCATCGGTTCCTTCACGTTTTCAAGCGCCGCCGCCACGATGGCCGGGGTGGCGGGTGGCCCCATCACGCCCCAGTCGGACTTGCTGCTGTAGTCGGCCGGATCGGCTGCTACTGCCAGGGTGAGGGTGGCCAACCAGGCGGCAGGAAGGGGATGGCATTTCCGGAAAGGGCTCATGGGAAGGTTCAAGCAGTTCAGAAGGATTCGTCCGGCTGGCG
>JAIYDT010000296.1 GCA_027487355.1 Verrucomicrobiaceae bacterium | reverse complement strand
GCGGAGCAGGGCGGTGCCGTTGTTGTATTGGCGGATGTAGCGGATCGAAAGCCGGGCCGGACCACCGGCGGGGCCGCCATCAATGTTGTTGAAACGGACACCGGGCGGGTTCACGGCTCCGGCTTCCTCTCCGATGTAGGCGGACGAGCCACCAAAGGACCCGCGGTAGAAACCGCCGCCGCCCTGTGCGGGATCGTCCGGATAGGTTCCGACGGCGTTGGGATTGGCACTTGTTAGATACTGTCCGGCTGTGCCTGGGAGCAGCGTGCCGCCGACATAGGAGAAGACCTCGGCCAGGGTCGAAGCCTCACCGTGATGCAGGTAGGTGCGAGTGGCGTGCAGGCCGTGGAGGGTGGGCGTGTCGATGCCTGTTAGAGCGGAACCGAGGCGCTGGCCGCTGATGGCGGACTGGGTGCCGATGTTGACCAGGGCGCTGTTGGTGAGGGCGTTTCCGCTGTGACAGGAGGCACAGTTTTGGGTATTGAAGACCTCGCGACCGCGGAGTGCGGCGGCGGTGAGGGTGCCATTTGGATTTCGAAACGGGCTGCGCGGAGTGTGGCTCGGATTGAGTGAGGTCACGTAGGCGGCCAGGGCGTCGAGTTCACTGCTGAGACCGGATTTCCCGCTGGCGGGGGATGGATGGCGGGCGGCGAACTGCTGGGGTGTTAGATCGAGGAAGCCCGTGCCGCCGAAGGGTCCTCGGATGTCGTGCTCGAAGTCCTGGATCTCGTCGAAATTTCCCGACCAATGCACCGCGCCATGGCCCATGCCACTGCGACCGCGCAGGTCGGTGGTGCGGCGCAGGCCTTCGCCCCGGCCCGTGAAATCCCAAGCGCGGCCGTCATGGCCACCATCAATATGACAGGAGGCGCAACTGATGTAGCTGTCGGCACTCATCCGCGGATCGGCGGCGTTGTAGAAGATCTGTTTCCCTAACAGGACATCCGCTGCGAAGGCTTCGGATGCGACGGTGGAGGTGGTGGAGATCAGCGGCAGCGTGGTCTGATTCTCCATCAAGAAAGGCGTCGCATCGCGCACGGTCACGCTGCGGCCCATGAAATCCTGGGTGAAAATACGACCCGACGACTCATCGATCAGCACCCCCTGCGGAGCCAGTCCGGTGCCAACATCCAGAGTGAGAATCGCTGGCGAAGTGAGGGTGGAGCCGGAGACCACCTGCTCCGCAAGCGGGGCGAGATTGAAGGCGTCAATGCCGACCACACGGTTGTTCCCCTGATGGGTGATCAGGAGGGTATCGCCCAGCGGGGTGTAGGTGACGGAGCTGGGGCTGTCGCTGTTGTCGAAGTCGCGGCGGGAGTTGGGAACCTCCTGGTTGCTGGTGAGATCGAGGAAGGAAACGACGGCACGCACCGTGGTTTCGTGGGTGAGATTGCCGACGCCGAACAGCGTCCCGCGCTGAGTGTTGTCCTGCTTTGAGACAATGGCGGCGCGGGTGCCATCGGGGGAGATGGCGATCCCGGCGAGATAGTTCGGCACACCGGCCGCACGGTCGCCGCCATCGAGTGTGTTTGCGGAGGCGAGTGTGAAGACGCGCACGAAGCCCAGGCTGGCCGTGAACTCGGTGACTTCCGCATGCATCTCAGGCGAGATGAAACGGGTGACCAGCACTCGGTTTCCATCCGCGCTGATGGCGAGGGCACGCGGGGTGATCAGGCCGGATGCCACCAGCGGCGCGTTGTTGGGCGCGGCGGCCGAGTAGCGGAGCAGCCTGCCTGAACCGCTGAGCGTGACAAAGAGTTGCGATCCATCCGGCGATGCCGCGATGCCAAAGGGAGCAGAACCATAGGCGAGCGGAATCGTCACATGCGCTGTGCCATCGGCATTCAACACGCGGATTTCATCGCTACCCTGACAGGTGACCCAGTAGCGTCCGCCCGCATCGCGGGCAATGCCACGGGGGTTCGTTCCGACGGCGAATTCGCCTTCCTTGGCGCCCGTCGCTGCATGAATGACGGTGACGCTGTTCGCATCCGGATTCACGCACCACAAGCGGCGCGTGCCGTTGTCATCGCCGATGGCAAGCGTGGAGCTGCGGGTGGGTCTCGGCCCAGCAGGGGGTGCGGCGATGACCAGCAAGCGTAGCGAGGTGGTGGCGATGTTTCCCGCCGCATCCCTCACCTGTGCGAGCACCCGTGGACGGCCGGGATCGGGGAAACTGCGACTTGCACTGGCGTCCGTGCTCCATGAACTCCAGCTGCCGTCGAAGTTGAAGCGGAACTCAAGCGGACCGTTTCCCGTCGCAACGGCGGTGACAGTGGTCTGCTGATTCGGCGCGGGTTGATGATTGCTGGCTGTTAGAGACGCAAAAGCCGGGGGAGCCGAGGCATTGATCCCGCCACCGGTGGAAAAGCGGAACGAATATGGCTCGATTGTGTTTCCCGCCGCATCGACGAAGCCGATCTGGTTGGCGGGGTCGCTGAGGAAATCGACCTGATAGGTGGTTTCCGCCGCCAGTGGTCCATCGGGCGTGAAGGTCAGGTTGCCGGAGAAATCATGGATCAGGAAGCCGGGGACAAAGGCCCCTAGCGAACCGCTCACGCCCACGGGTCGCACGGTGAAGTCGATTCCATTTCGCGGACCGCCATTTCGCGGATGCTCGTGGATGAGGAAACTCAGCGGAGCATGACGAGGATAATTCGTGCGGCCCGCCTGCGGGATATGATAACTCACTCGCGGCGCTGTGGTGTCAGGAGCCTGCTGATGGACCCAGACTCCGAGGCCCTGGTTGAAATTGGGAATCGGGTATCCACCGGTCAACCAGAGGTTGCCGAGCGGCAGGGACATCTGCGAGGTGTTCACGCCGGTGAGCGCTCCATTTGGCAAGGCCGCGGCACCTGGCGGACGCGGCGGATTCGCCTCATTCAGCGTGAGCACGATCGGATTCGCATCGCCCTCGAGGAAGCGGGACATGTCGATCTTGCGGTTGTGGATGAAGCCGAAGTTGTCCTGATAAACCGGATAGGAGGCGTTGGTGAAATTGGGCACCGTCAGGCTGGCCACCGTGCGGAGGTTCGGGGTGGCTCCGGGCATCGTCGCCGAGGTGATGTCCGCTCCGATGAGGATATTGGTCGTCGAGCCGATGACGTAGAGGCCCGTGCCATCGCTGAACAGGTTCGGCCAGTAGCCTTGAAAGCCGCCGCTCAAGGAGCCAACGAGGCTCGGAGTCACCGCATCGTTCGACGGGTCCCCATCGTCCATGTTCAGGTAGTTCAACCGATACACCACCACCCCGTCGCTTGCCGCCCCGCCGCTGCGGGCCATGATCAGCAGGTCGCCGAAAAACATCGGGTGCCAGTCGCCTCCGCCGTAGGGCCCGACATGATCGAAAGTGCCGAGCAGTCGATTGCTCACCAGACCATTCTGACCCACGACCGAGCGGCTGATGCGGATGTCCGAGT
This sequence comes from Verrucomicrobiaceae bacterium, assembly GCA_027487355.1. Lineage (GTDB taxonomy): Bacteria > Verrucomicrobiota > Verrucomicrobiia > Verrucomicrobiales > Akkermansiaceae > Luteolibacter. The sequence continues at coordinate 8,167 of JAIYDT010000296.1, read as the reverse complement.
CGTCGGTGTTGTACCAGAGCAGCGTCGCATTCCATGGTCCGGCCTGGGCGCTGCGGTTGTACCAGAGCGGCAGGTTGATGAGTCCGGGGATGCCATTGGTACTTCCACGTTCCACCAGCCCGCCGAATCCATTCACGCGGATCGGGTCCGGCACCAGCAGGTTGCCGTATTGCGCCGTGCCATGCGCGTTCCATCCATAGTTGCCGAAGATCCACGAGTTATTGGGATAGTTAAGCCCAAAGTCGGAGGGAAAGCGCCGCACAGGATTGGCCGGATCGGCGATGTCATAGACGCGCATCTGCCAGTCCGAGCCCGCACGCGATCCCGGTTGTTCCGCGCCGACAATGATCCATCCATTCAGATAGTTGATGGAAGTCGTCCGACCAATCGGCTCCGAGCCATTCGTCACCGGGTGGCTCAGAAGAGTGCCGGGAGCTTCAGAGCGAGGAAGATTGAGGAAACCTTGTGTGGTCACCTGCGCGGCACATTTCAGGATTGGCGCCGTGTTCGCGAGCAGCAGGATCGCAAACGCCAGCAAGTTCCTGCCAAAGGGATTCACAGCGGTGGTGATGAATACGGAATTCATGAGGATCGTTTCACGGATTGGAGACCTTGAGCCGAACAAAGCGCTTGGTGTCCCCTGGTTGGAAGGGGATGCGCGCGCGGGTTGTCTGCACGCCGTTGACCGGCACACCGATGGTCTCATACGTCACCCCCGCGCTGCTCCACGACGGGCTGGTGAGGACGGTGGAGCCTTCTGCGACAATGTTGACATCCGTGGCGCTGAGGTTCACGGGATAGGTCAGGAAGAGGGCGTCACTGGTGATTCCGGTGATCGAAAAGGGAGTGCCTCCCGGCACCGTCGGTGGCGTTTTGAATGCGAACTCCAAAAGGTTCGCCTGGCCGTCGCGATCGAAGTCCGCCGCTGGCTGTCCATTCGTGCTGTTGGCCTGCACGCCGAACTCACTGAGCCGCCACGCGTCGAGCGGTGCATCCTGAAGAGTGACGGTCGCGGAGATGGTGGGGGCGGATGCGAGGAAGGTCGCAGGGCCCGCGAGTGGTCCCAGGGTGACGGTGAAATTCTCGTCGCCCTCGGCCAGATTGTCGTTCGCCGCGAGCGGGATCGTGATCGCTTTGGACGCCACATCATTCGCTGCCCAGCTCAATGAACCGCCCGTGCCGGTGAAATCCGCACCCGCCACTGCTGTGCCGTTGCCGATCACGTAGGGCAGCGAGAGCGGAAGATTCGTGCTCGCGCCACTGCGGGTGACGGTAAGCGTCGCCGTGCCCGCGATTTCATTCACGCTGATGGCGGAGGCATTGAGGGCAACACTGCCGAGCGGTGTGTTCGCGTTGTCGCCGAGATAAGTCGCAGCGGCAGGCGAGGCGGTGAGATTGATCGGCGGGTTGGCGGTTTGATTGGTCGCGGGATTGTAACTCACGCTCATGCCTTGGAGCATGGCTTCGGTGAGCGAGGCATGAGGGCGCTGGATCCGGAGATAATCGACATCGAGGATGAGGTCGGGTTGACCGGGAATGTTGATGTAGTTTGCATGGAACTGCGTCGCCGGCCCGCCTGCCTCGTAGGCCGCGATGCTGTTGAAATCCGTGTAGGCGGTCATGCCCACTTGCAGCGTCGGCCCGAACTGCGGGAACGCATGATCGGCGTTTGGATACCGATTTTCCACAATCCACGGACCTGCGGCGCTGTGTCGGCGCAGGCAGACGACGGTGTTGCCGACGCGGATCACCTGCAGCCACGCCTCGTTGGAGCCACTGATGCCATTGCTCGAAAAGTATAACTCCGACCGGCTGCGGCGCGTGGTCTTGATCTCGAACTGCCGGGTGCCGGAATTTCCCGCCGTGCCGAGCGAGAGGAAAATGTAGTTCTCACCCTTGCCAACCAGCTCGGAACTGTTCGCCCAGTTTTCATCACCCGGAGTCCAATCACTGCCGAAGTCCTGCGGCGGCCACACGGGGTTGGTTGTGTATGGCACCGGGGCACCACGAGTGATCGCACGCGGTTCACGAATCAAGATTCCGCCAAGTGAATAGAGCCTGATCGATGGCGACAACGGCCCGCCGGGATTTCGCCTGCTGTAGACAAAGATATGGGCCGTCGCGATGAAGTCGCCGGTGACGTTCTTCGAAAAATGCGTGCCGCGCAGGTGCTCATACCAACCGGTGGTGCTTGGCACGATGCGGAAATGCCCTGGCGTGCTCGTGTTGATGTTCGCCGATTCGACATGGTTCGCACCCCAGCCCTCCAGCGCGCCGTGTTCCTGCCAGCGGCTGAATGTGGCGGCATTGCTGAACTCATCGCCAAGCGGCTGGAGAGTGTCGGCACGCGCCGCCATCATGACGAAGGTGAACGTCGCCAATGCGGATTTCATGTTCATGGGTTTCCCGGTTTGGAGGTTCGATCAAGGACGACGCGAAAGCCGATTCCGACGCCGCGAAGATTGCGGTCATACTCCCGATGGCGGATGCCTGCGGATGATGGGATTTCAAACCAACTGGTCCCGCACACGATCTGGAGACCATGATCGCGGCCAACGGAGGAAGTCCACTCTGCCACGCTGCCTGTTAGATCGACGATCTTCTCTGGAACCTCGTCGCGAGGGGAGGGTGCGGTCGCAGCAGGATCAAGCGGGACGATCTTGTCGGAGGAATCGATGTGCATCGAGGCGGCAGAAGGTCCAAGCGCCGCACGCCATTCGGCGGCGGTGGGCAGGCGGTACCGTTCGCTTGCCTTGATCAATCCAAGCGCGCGTTCGCGAGCCGTGAGCCACTGACAGAAGGCGGATGCGTCCACTTCGCTGACACAGGTCACGGGGTGCGTGTCACCCTGTGGAGCAAGGCCCGGCGGATTTCTCCAGGTGCCTTCGGTGGAGTTCCAGGTCGCATTGGAAACGAAATACACCGGCCCTGCGGAGTGATAACCGGTTTGCTCCACAAACCGCCCGAAGTCGCCCCGCCGGGTTTCCAGCGTGCTGAACAGGACTCCCGCCGTGCCGGCCTCAACGAGTTTCATACCCAGGCTATTGATGCGGATACCTTGCGGTGTCGGCGTTGCATCGGACTCCGTTCGAAACTTCTGCCATCCCAGCAAAGCCCCCGTCATGACGAGCAGTCCTAACAGAACAGCAGCCGCCTTTCGCCGACGGGTAGTGCCGACGCGTGGCGCGGCCTTGTGGACGTCCTCACGAACTTCCGAGGCATGCTGATAGCGCTTGTCCGGTTCCGGCTGCATCGCGCGGTTCACCACGCGATCCATCTTCCCGTCCACTTCCGAGTGCTTGCTCGGCGGCTCAAACGCGCCACAGGGCAGGGTGCCGGTCAGCATTTCATAAAGCATCACGCCGAGGCTGTAGAGGTCGGCGCGATGATCGATCCGGCCATCGCCGCGACGTTGTTCGGGGGCAATGTACTCCGGCGTTCCCACCATGCCTTGCGTCATCGTCGGAGATGGGCCGGAGGATGGATCGGCGACCAGCAGGGCGAGCCCGAAATCCGAGACCTTTACGCGACCCTTGGCATCAATCAGGATGTTGGCGGGCTTGATGTCGCGGTGGACGATCCCCTGGGCATGGGCGTACTCGAGCGCCTCACAAACCTGACGCACCACATCGAGCGCCATGGCAAGAGGCAGCTCACCCTTGCGGATCAGTTGATGGAGATCGGTGCCCTCGACCTGCTCCATGACGAAGTAAAACGACCCGCCGGGTGTCTCGCCGAAATCATGGATCGAGATGATGTTGGGATGATTCAACTTCGCCAGCGCCTGGGCTTCCCGGCGAAATCGTTCGGCGGCGGTGGCATCGCGGCTGAGCTCCTCGGGCAGGAGTTTCAGCGCGACATTCCGATCGAGCGAAGTTTGCCGCGCCGCATAGACCGCCCCCATTCCGCCACGGCCTAACAGACGGATCTCGGTAAAGCCGGGAAACCAGGCCGCTGCTTCTTCATCGGTCGGCGGCTCCCAGGAAACGGGGCCGTCGACCGGCCATGAGGCGGAGGCCTCGCCCAACACCCCACGCAGCAATCCGGCGGCATCAAGGCCACCAAGATCGGAGGAATGGGGTGGAACTGGCGGGTTCATGACAACTTCAGAGCGGGTGCTCATCCCTTTCTAAGGAATCCACCGCGGCTCATTACGGGAAATAGGAAGTTTTCTCAGATTTCTCAAGTCAGCGCTGCCAGGAGCGCCCGAAGCTCGTCCTTCACCGTTTCGGGATCCTCACTCTCCAGCGTGGACGCGATCTGCGCTTCAAGGACATGGCGGTATCGGAGTCGCAGCCGATGAACCGCCACGCGGGTGGCATTGACCGACCATCCCAACTCCCCCGCCGCTGCTTCGTAGGCGGTCGCACCGCTTTCGCCGGAGGCATCGAGGAATCCGCGCAGCACGCTCATTTCCCGCTCGCGACCCGCCAGAGCCCGCTCGCGGGTGAGGGCGTCGAGCGCCTGCTGGAGCACGGCCAGCGCCCACTGTCGGTTGAAATGCTGCTCGGGGGTCAGATCATGGCTTGGCTCCACTTCATGGGGCCCGCCCGTCATCAGTGGGACGATCTCGACCCGCCCTCCACGACGCCAGGCGTTCTTCCGGTCGCGTTCGTCCGCGAGATAATGACTGAACGCCGCCAGCAAGAAGGTTCTCAAGCGCCCGCGCTCGCGGTCCGCCGCGTGGAAGGTTTCCTTGTCGATGAGGCGGGCGAAGAATCCCTGGGTCGCATCCTGCGCGTCCTCCGTTCCCAGTCCCTGACGGCGGGCAAACCCGTAAAGCGGCTGCCAATAGAGGACGCAAAGTTGCTCCAGCGCTTGGAAAGCCTGAGCCTCGTTGACTTCCCTCGCTCGCGCCGACGAGACGAGGCTCCAGCGGGTGACGGGAAATACGCCCTGGCCGTGTGGAGTTTTCCGGGATGGTCCGTGGTCCGGCATGATGAAGCGTCATACGGATGACCGAAGATCGGCACGGATTCCAGATTTTTGCCGCAAGCCCGATCCAGTTCGACCATGAGCCTTGAAAACCGGACTGATGATCGTTCGCATTTTCGTCAGGCCAGAAGGGTTCCATCAGCCTCTCGGGGGCTGTCTGATGAATCCTTCTCCACAGTGATCGGTGGGCCATTCTCCGCAGAGTCGCAGAGAAAAGATGAGGTCGCTGAACCGATTTGATTGGGATTCCTCATCAAATTCGGAGCTGCCTCCGTCCGGAGAGAAAGTGGCGGTCATCATCGAAAGCCCAGATTCTTCAGAAACCCGCTCATTTTTCCCATCCGATAATCCGACCTTCTACACCACGTATCCGCTGGATGAGACTTTCCCCGGCCATCGCCCTCCTGCTGTCCTCGACCGCCCTTGAGGCCATCCCCGAGGCTCCCGAGGCGAAGTTCCGGGCGCAGACGCTGGATGCGAAACTCCAGATCGGATATGGACTGGCGATCGCGGATGTCGATGGAGATGGCAAGCCGGACATCCTGCTGTGCGATGCCAAGGAGACGGCCTGGTATCGGAATCCGGATTGGACCAAGCACCGCATGACGGGCGCGTTGACGAAGCTCGACCACGTCTGCATCGCCGCCCGCAATCTTGATCACAACCAAAAGGCCGAGGTGGCCGTGGGCGCGGAATGGAATCCCGGTGACACGACCCACAGCGGCGCGGTACTTTCTCTAACAGCTCCAGAGGATCGGACCAGGGAATGGTCGGCACAAGTCCAGCATCGCGAGCCGACCGTCCATCGTATGCACTGGGTGAAGGACGATTCCGGAAAGCCCTTTCTCGCCGTGCTGCCCCTCCACGGCTGCGGCAACGCCAAGAACGAAGGCGCGGGCATTCGCTTTCTCGGCTATCGGCCGGAGACCGATCGCTCCAAGCCCTGGCCCACTTTCCTGATCAACGACCAGTTTCATCTGGCTCACAATTTTGACCCGGTCACCTGGCCGGATGCCGGGGGTGAGTCGATGCTCGTGGCCTGCAAGGAAGGCGTCCATCTGCTCCGCAATCAAGGCGACCAGTGGCCATCCACCCGCCTGACGGAAAAAGGCGCGGGCGAGGTGCGGCTCGGCAAGCTCCCGGACGGCAGACGCTTCATCACGACCATCGAGCCTTTCCATGGCAATGCCGTGGTGGTGAATCCCGCAGCGGAAGGAGCGGAGTTGTGGTCCTCAAAGCGGGTCGTGCTCGACGAGTCCCTCAAACAAGGCCACGCCCTCGCCGCCGCGGATTTTCTCGGGCTCGGCTACGATCAGGTCATCGCCGGCTGGCGCGAGCCCGACGATCAGAATCGGAAAGTCGGCATCCGGCTCTATGTGCCAACCGCCGCCGATGGAAGTGTTTGGAAACGGCATGCCGTCATCGACGACAACACGATGGCCTGTGAGGACTTCAAGGTCGCCGACCTGAACGGCGATGGAAAACCAGACATCATCGCAGCCGGACGCGCGACGAAGAACCTGGTGGTTTACTGGAACGAGAGGAAGTGAAGCGGCAGAGAGATCAGCGGACGAGGTGGAAATGGAGCGCAGCGGGCACTTGATCTTCAAAGGTGGCTGGATCGTCTCGCTCCCTGTCTTCCTCTGAAACCCCACGACCGGCTAACCTTCAAGGCACCCTCTCAGTGCCTTCGACCCATCAGTCTCCTATCCAAAAATTGGGCTGCCGGTTAGGTTTGCCGGTCGCTTGTTACTGCGGACTTTCTTGAAACCGCTGAGAACACAGAGGTTGAGGAGGGCACAGAAAGGGAAAGGGCCCGGAGACCAAGCCCATTCATCGCAACCAGATTCAATTTTCCTCCGCGATCTCTGTTTCCTCTGCACCTCAGCGGTCATCCCCGCCGTATCTCGACTGCAAGGCTGACGCAGGGCAAAAAAATCCCCTGCGCCGGACCGGAAACCGTCCAGCACAGGGGGAAATGAATCGTCCTCAGGAACCCCAGCACTCGCGGATGTAGCGGATGCCGCCCTGATAGACGTCCTCGCGGGACGGGAAGAAGTCACGCCAGACGCGGGTGGCGGCGGCGAGTTCTGGAAGCGCACGACCGAAGGCCTCGACGGTGAGCCAGCCATCGTAGCCGGACTCCTTGAGCACGGCGATCGACTCGCGGATCGCAGCGTGGCCGGTGCCCGGGGTGCCGCGGTCGTTTTCGGAAATGTGGACGTGCTTCACGACATCGAGGTGCTTCTTGAGAGAACCGGCGGGGTCCTTTTCCTCGATGTTGGCGTGGAAGGTGTCGAACATCGTGTGGAAGTTCGGATGGTCCACGCGGCGGACGTAGTCGGCGGCCTGGCCCATGGTGGTGAGGAAGTAGCACTCGAAGCGGTTGAGCCACTCGATGACGACCTTGACGTTGGCCTGTTGCGCATACTCGGCCACCTGGCGGTGAACGTCGGCGGCGTGGGCGAGTTCGGTCTCGGTCGGGCCATTTCCGGTGAAGATGCCAAGCGGCTGGTGGAAGGGTCCCATCAGGATCTCGGTGCCGGCCTCATGGCAGCGATCGACGACTTTTTTCAAATACTCCACAGCGGCGACGCGGCTGGCGGCATCCGGGCTGACGCAGCTGGCGTGCTCGCCGGGCATGACGGTCACGGCGGTGGAGCGCAGGCCGTGGTCGGCGAGGGCGGTTCCAACGGCCTTGTAGTGGGTGGCGTCGGGATTGAAGATGGGCAGCTCGACGCCGTCGTATCCGGCGGCTTTGAGTGGGGCGAGGAGGCCGAGGTCGTTGTCCGGGTGGAATTCCCCGGTCCAGAGCAGGAGGTTGAAGCCGATGTTCATGAGCGGATTTTGAAGTGGGCGACCATACCGAGGCAAGGCCCGGGGACTTTCAACCCCCGATTTCGCAACGCAGCAATGATTTATCGTTTACCGCGCAATCCGAAGCCTCCTAACCTCCGATCATGTCTCTGATTCACGGGGAAATTTCCGACACCATCGCCTCCGATCTCGTCGAGGCCGCCGTCACGCGTCGCGCCGGGCACCTTGCGCCGGTGACCTTCCAGCTCGGGGATCGCAAGGTCTCGCCTTACGCGCTGGCTCCCTGGCTGCCGGGGGAAATCGATCAGACCCTCCCCGAGCTCCTTCTGGTGCTGCGCGGGGATTTCCTCTGCTTTCCCTTCGGCGGCAGTGCCGAGCGGCCGCCGCATGGGGTGACGGCGAACCTGGAGTGGAG
>JAIYDT010000103.1 GCA_027487355.1 Verrucomicrobiaceae bacterium | reverse complement strand
CTTTCCGGCGATATCCGAACGGACTGTTGGCGGATGCTTCGGGGGCCCTGGAGGAGCTTCCCGAGACGGATGCGAAGATCGGCATGGCGCATCCGCTGGAGATGGAGGATGCGGCTCTCGACGCGTGGCGTGCCCATCTCGCCCGCTTCAAGGTGAAGCCACCCTTTCCGCAGATCGACCGCCCGGTGGAATTGCCAGACCCGCTGCATGGAAACCGGCGTGAGATTGCGGTCACGAAGGGAAGAAACCTCAGCGCGGGAACCTTCCGCTCACGAAACCTCAGCGCGGGAACCTTCCGCTCACGAAGCGAAAAACGCGGCTGGGCACGGGGCTCGGTGGTGGATGCCGGCGGGATTTCAAGCTACTACAAGCTCTATCCCGGGGCGGGCGTCGAGGTCATCCTGCCGACCGAAAACTTCTGGGTCGGCTGCGATCCAATGGAATCCATTGAACTAGGTGCGGCGTACTTCGTGAAGTCGGAGTCGGTCGAGCGCGGCAGCTATGTCTGCAATGAACCGTCACCGGATGACCCTCGGGTCCTCCGATTTGATCAGGTGTCCGCCGTCGTGTTTTCAGAAACGCTGGGGGATCTCAAGGCCATCATCGCGACCAAGGAATGACGACGCTCTTCGGCATACGGCATCACGGACCCGGCTGCGCCCGAAGCCTCCTGGCGGCGCTGGAGGCCCTGTCGCCGGACGTCGTGGTGCTGGAAATGCCGCAGGACGCGGAGGCGATGCTGATCCACGCCGCGGATGCCGACATGAAGCCACCGGTGGCATTGCTGATGCATGAGGTGGACCGGCCGGAGAGGGCGTCGTTCTATCCCTTCGCCGCATTCTCGCCCGAGTGGCAGGCGGTGCGGTGGGCGCTCGCGAAAGGCGTGCCGATCCGTTGTTTCGATCTTCCAGCGGCACATGCCTTTGCGCTGCGGCAGACAGCGGAACCGGTGGCCCCGCGACCGGATGCCTTCGAGTGGTTTGCCAGGGCGGACGGCTACAGCGATGGCGAGCGCTGGTGGAACGATCGCGTCGAGGAGCGCAGCAATGATCAGGACTTCTTCGCCGCAATCCTGGAGGCCGTGACCGCATTGCGCTCCGAATTGGCGGAGCCCGAGTCACGCGAGACCCTGTTGCGGGAAGCCTGGATGCGCAAGACGCTCCGGGCGGTCGAGAAGGAGGGATTTACGACAATCGCAGTAGTCTGCGGGGCCTGGCACACGCCGGCCTTGTCGACGAAGGTGAAATCCTCCGATGACGCCGCACTGCTGAAGGGCTTGCCCAAGGAAAAGGTGGCCGCCACCTGGATCCCGTGGACCTTCGAGCGTCTGACCTTCGCCAGCGGCTATGGTGCAGGCATCATTTCCCCGGGCTGGTACGATCATCTGTGGTCGTGCCGGGGCGATGCCATGACAACCTGGTTGACGCGGGCCGCAAGGTTGTTCCGGAAAGAGGGACAGGACGCTTCATCAGCCTCGGTGATCGAGGCCGTCAGGCTATCCAACGCCCTTGCCGGACTACGTGGCCGACCGCTGCCCGGATTGAATGAAAGCCTGGAGGCGATCCAATCGGTCTTCTGCCAGGGCGATCCGCTGCCGCTCCAATTCCTCAACAGCAAGCTGCTGATCGGCGAGCGCATGGGCGAGCTTCCCGAGGGACTCCCGAAATTGCCCCTTCAACAGGACATCGAGTCAACCCAGAGGAGGCTGCGCTTGAAACCGGCAGCCTCGGTCACGCCGGTGGACCTCGATCTGCGCGAGGAAGGGGGCCGGGCGCGAAGTGTCTTCCTCCACCGCCTGACGGCCCTCGCGGTGACCTGGGGGCACAAGGAAAGGGCTCGGACCCGCGGCACGTTCAAGGAGCGCTGGGTGCTGCAATGGAAGCCGGAACTGGCGGTTTCTATCATCGATGCCTCAGCGTTCGGAAACACCGTGGAGACCGCAGCGGCGCGCCGACTCGTGACCCTTGCCGCGACGGCTACGGGTCTGGGAGGAATCACGGAAAAGCTCGACCTTTCCCTGCTGGGTGAGCTGCCAGAGGCAACGGCTGCGTTGTTGCTGCAACTGGAAGCTGCGGCGGCCACGTCGGTGGATCTAACCGATCTGCTGGCCTCGGTTCCCACCCTGGCCCGCATCGCGAGATACGGGGATGTACGGGCCACCGACGTGGAGTCGGTGACTGACCTGATCCGTGCCTTCGCTTCCCGGGTGAATGCAGGACTGCTTGTTGCCGCAAGCGGGATCGACGACATGGCTGCGGAGCATCTTTCGAAGGCGGTGAGCGATCATGCCTCCGCGATGATCCTGATCGACGACCGTGAACTGGCAGCGGAATTCCACGCGGTGCTCGGACGCATGGCCGAGGCGAGCAGCGTTCATCCAAAGGTTCAGGGCCGCGCCGTGCGCCTGTTGCGGGATGCGGGCGCGGTCGGCGATGACCTGACCGCGAGACACCTCGGATTCGCGCTTTCGCCCGGGATGCCGGCCCGGGCAGGAGCCGATTGGCTGGAGGGATTCCTCCAGGGCGGTGGAAGCCTGCTGGTTCATGACCGCTTGCTGCTTGGACTGGTCGATGAATGGTTGAAATCGCTCACCCCCGATGGCTTTCAATTGGTGCTGCCACTCCTCCGCCGGACCTTTGGGGGCTTTTCTGTTCCCGAGCGAACCCGGATCGCCGCGAATGTCGCCAGTGGCGCGCAAGCCGTGGCAACCAGGCAGCCCATGAACCTCGATCTTCCCAGAGCGCTTCCCGCCGTGGCGGCGGTGGCCAGGCTGTTGGGACTTCCGGAACCCTCATGAACGATCCCGAACAACTCCGACGCTGGCGGCTGGTGCTGGGTGCGCAGGCCTGTGAGGCGATGACCCTGAGCCTTGGACAGGAGGATGCGCGGATGGACGATGCCCTTGAGGCACTCTACGACCAATCGGAGATGAAGGGCGGTCTGGGAGGATCCAAGCCGAACGTTTCTCGGTGGCTCGGCGATATCCGGCGTTACTTTCCGACCGAGGTCGTGCAGGTGATGCAGAAGGACGCCATCGACCGGCTCAATCTCAAGCAACTGCTGCTCGAACCCGAAGTGCTCAGCCAGGCGGAGCCGGACGTGCATCTGGTCAGCACCCTGCTTTCCCTGAACCGCATGATTCCTGAAAAAACCAGGGAGACCGCAAGGATGGTGGTTCGCCGTCTCGTGGAACAGCTCATGCGGAAGCTTGAGCAACCGACCCGCCAGGCCGTGCGCGGCGCGCTTTCGAAGAGCCTGCGCAACCGCCGTCCGCGTTTCAACGAGATCGACTGGCCGCGCACGATCCGCGCGAACCTGAGGAACTATCTTCACGAGCACCGCACCATCATTCCGGAAACCCTGATCGGCTACGGCAGTCGCCGTAGTTCGCTTCGTGACCTCATTCTCTGCATTGACCAGAGCGGCTCCATGGCTCCATCGGTGGTGTATTCCTCGATTTTTGGGGCGGTCATGGCTTCTCTGCCCGCCCTTTCCACACGCTTCGTGCTGTTCGACACGGCGGTGGTGGATCTCACCGATGCACTTTCCGATCCGGTGGACCTGCTCTTCGGCGCCCAACTCGGCGGCGGCACGGACATTCACAAGGCCCTGACCTATTGCGAAAGCCGCATCACCCGCCCGAACGACACCATCCTGGTGCTGGTGTCGGATCTCTTCGAGGGCGGCAGCGTGGCAGGCATGATGCAAACGGCAGCACGCTTGAAGGAAGCCGGAGTCACCGTCGTCAGCCTCCTGGCCCTCAGTGACGAAGGAAGGCCTTCGTTTGATGCAACAAACGCCAAGGCCTTCGGGGCACTCGATATCCCCGTCTTCGCCTGCACACCCGACCGCTTTCCTGACCTCATGGCTGCCGCACTCTCAAAGCGTGATCTCACCCTTTGGGCGAACGGGTCAGGAATCTGAAGGCTTTCGATCGGTCGATCCGTAGATGGGTTCCCTGTGTCCACAGCTTTGAACAAAGCCCTCCGTTTCCTCACCCCAATGAACCCCAGCTCGAATCAAGCGCACGTCCCTAACTCGATCTTGCCGCCGAGCCGCAGGCATTTTCTGAAGGCCTCATCGCTTGTGGCGCTTGGAGCCCTCGGCACGCGTGCAGTGGCCGGACCTTCGATCGTGGTGAAGTCCCCCACCGGCATCCGGATCGAGGAGGTGAAGGTGGCCTTCGAGGAGTTCCGCTATCGGGCTCCCTACAAGTTCGGCGGCGTGGCGGTGGATCGGGTCACCTTGCTGAATGTCACGGTCCGGGTTTCCTCGCCGGATGGAAAGGAAACGAAGGGCTTCGGATCAATGCCGCTGGGAAATGTCTGGTCGTTTCCTTCCAAGGACATGCCCTACGACACGACGCTCGGTGCGATGAAGGAGCTGGCCGGGCGGTTGGCGAAGATCACGGAAGGCTACAAGGCCACGGCGCATCCGATCGAGATCAACCACGAGCTTGAGCCCGAGTATCTGAAAGCGGCAGCCGATGTTTCCAAGGAGCTGAAACTGACGACGCCAATCCCAAAGCTCTGCACCCAGGTCACTGCCAGTGCCATCGATGCGGCCTTGCATGATGCCTTCGGGAGGTCGCTTGGACTCAGCTCGTATCAGACCTATTCGCCCGAGTTGCTCGGCCACGACCTCTCGCGCTATCTCAATGACGAGTTCAAGGGCTTGTCGCTCCAGTCCTTCGTCAATCCGACCCCACGCGACTGGATCTGGCTGTTCCACTCCGTCGGCGGTCTCGACGCGGTGGCCGACTCCGAAGTGAAGGAGCGGCTCAACGACGGGCTGCCCGAAACGCTCGGCGAGTGGATCAAGCGCGACCATCTCCAGCGGATCAAGATCAAGCTCCAGGGCGAGAATCTGGAGTGGGACATCGCACGCACGGTGGCGATCGACCGCGTGGCACGCGAGGCCGATCCGAAAGCGGATTGGAAATACTGCTGTGATTTCAACGAGCGCTGTCCCGATGTGGAGTATGTGCTGGAGTTTCTCCGCAAGGTGAAGGAGCAGACGCCGCAGGGCTTCGAGAGCATTCTCTATCTGGAACAGCCGACCCGTCGCGATCTGCAAGCAGACCGAAAGAACGTCATGCATCAGGCCGCGAAGCTGCGGCCGGTGGTGATCGACGAGTCCCTAACAGATTTGGAAAACCTGCTTCTTTCCCGCGAAATGGGCTACACCGGTGCCTGTCTGAAGGCCTGCAAGGGCCAGTCCCACGCGATGCTGATGGCGGCTGCGGGCCAGAAATTCGGCATGTTCCTCTGCGTGCAGGACCTCACCTGTCCCGGAGCCTCGCTGATCCATTCGGCAGGCATTGCCTCGCACATCCCAGGGCTCTCGACGATCGAGGCCAATTCCCGCGAATACGTCCCCGCTGCGAATGCGGGATGGACGGAGAAGTTTCCCGGCCTGTTCGACTCCAGGGATGGAAAGCTCGATACGCGGAAGCTGACCGGACCGGGGCTGAGCGCGGTGTGATCACGCCTTCGCAGCGCGTGATGCCGACGAAACCTGCTTGAAATGTGTGACCAAGTGGCACACATTGCTGCTGTGGCCCTGAAGGTTTCCAAGTCCCCGAAAGCTGAACGCCTTGTTGCCCGGGTAAGCCCGGACGACAAACGGACGATCGAACGCGCGGCGGCTTTGTCGGGTCAGTCCATGGCTTCCTTCGTGATTGCGCATGCTCGAGACGCGGCGGAGAAGGCCTTGGAGCGGCATGATCGGATCCGTCTCAATGCCGAGGAATCCAAGCGCTTCGTCGAGGGACTGCTTGCTCCCTCACGAAAGGTTCCGAAGGCGGTGAAGATGGCGTTCGAGGAATACCGGCAAACGGTTCGAGAGGTTTGAGTTCAAGCGCCTCCTGCGGAGGGGTTCCACTTCGGCACCTCCTTCATGGGCAAGTAGAACCGGGAACCTTCCAAAGGCAGAAATCCGAAGCGTTGGTAGAATCCTGCAGCTGCCTCATCTTTTGCATAGACGACCACAGCGACCGCTCCGATCTGTCGGGACTCTCGGAAGGAACGCAGCAACGCACTTAGAAGCAGCTTTTCTCCAATGCGCTCCGCTGCGAACGCGTTGTCACGGGCAAGTCGGCCCACGAGGATGGCTCCCAATTGATCGTATCTCGGCAGCTTTTTCCGCAGGGGATCAGGCAGGCGAGTCAGCTCGATCACGGTTGCCGACAAGGTGTAGTAGCCTGCAATTCGGCCAGGATCGCCATCTGGAACGATCACGTAACAGGCTGCCGCAAGCGCCTTCATCTCCTGATTGGCGCGCCGCTTGAGGTAGTCGTTCAGAATCTCCACACCACAGTCAAACTCGTCCCTGCGATGCTTCGCGGGATCAAGGAGTTCGATTCGATAGGTGGACGAGGAACTCACTTGGAGGCAACAAACAAGAAGTGTTCAAGATGTCAGCAAGGCTTCAAATCACGTTCCCATAAAGCGTGAAGCCGGTGCTGGACTCGACCTGGATGTCGAGGAGTTGGCCGGTGAGCTTGTGGGGATCACCGTCGAAGATGAGGATCTTGTTGTGGCTGGTGCGACCGCTGAGGCGCTCCTTGTTGTTCTTGCTCGGGCCTTCGCAGAGGACCTGCTGGACGGTACCGACGAGGGCGGCGTTCTTTTCAATCGCGAGGCGGTTGACGACCTCGAGCAGCCGCTGGTTGCGCTCCTCCTTCACAGCTTCGGTGAGCTGCTCGTCCATCTCGGCGGCGGGCGTGTTGCGACGTGGCGAGTAGCGGAAGACGAAGGCGTTGTCGAACTGCAGGCGCTCGACGGTCGCGACCGTGGCGAGGAAGTCCTCCTCGGTTTCACCCGGGAAGCCGACGATGATGTCGGTGGTGATGGCGATGCCCGGGCGGGCGGCCTTCATCTTTTCACAGATCTCGATGAACTTGTCGTTCTTGTACGGACGACGCATCGCGCGCAGGATGCGATCGCTGCCGCTCTGCATCGGGAAATGGATGTGCGAGCAGAGCTTCGGCAGGTAGGTGAAGGCGGCGACGAGATCATCGCGATAGCCGATCGGGTGCGGCGAGGTGAAGCGGATGCGGTCGATGCCCTCGACCTCGTGCACGGCTTCGAGCAGCTGCACGAACGGCGATTTTCCATCCACCTTCGGAAACTCGGTGCGGCCGTAAAGGTTCACGATCTGCCCTAACAGCGTGACCTCGCGCACGCCGCGATCAGCGAGACGCTTCACTTCGTTGACGATGTCGTCGATCGGACGACCGCGTTCTTTTCCACGGGTATCCGGGACAATGCAGAACGAGCAGCGCATGTTGCAGCCCTGCATGATCGAGACGAAAGACGTCGCTTCGAGGCCCTTTGGCGTGTGGTCGCGGATCGTGTTCTGCGAGCCTTCCTCCTCGGCGGTGTCGCAGACGTTCTGGCCGACGAGCGACCAGGTGGGATCGTCCATGCGGGCTTCGAGCCGACGCTTGAGGATGCCATCCACGTACTCGAAAACCTTGTGATACTTCTGGGTGCCGACGACCACATCAAGGTGTGGGATCGTTTCGAAAAGCTCCTCACCACGCGACTGCGCCATGCAGCCCATGAAGCCATAGACCACGTGCGAGCGGTCGCGGCGGTAGGCACCGATGTTCCGCATTTTTCCGATGGCCTTCTGCTCGGCCTGATCGCGCACCGAGCAGGTGTTGATCAGGATGGCATCGGCCTCGGTTTCGTCGGGCGTGACCGTGTAGCCGCCGTTGATGAACATCTGCGAAACCTGTTCGGAATCGCGTTCGTTCATCTGGCAGCCGTACGTGCGGATGTGGACCTTGGGCATGGTGTGGAGACCGAAGGGCTACTCCGGGCGGCGGACGCTACCGGGGCGGCGGGCGGGTTTCAAGGCAGGAGAGGGAAATGAGGAATGACGAATCCGGAATGACGAAGTGAAGAGGCTCCCTTGCAGATCGGGCATTCTGCGGTATGGGGACGGGATCATGCGACTCCTTGCCTTGCTTTCGCTCGCCCTGCTGCCGTCCTGCGCCCGCCTGGAGGTTCCGGGAAAGG
>JAIYDT010000305.1 GCA_027487355.1 Verrucomicrobiaceae bacterium | reverse complement strand
TCACATTACTGATCGTTGCTCTTCTGGCCATTTTCGTCGGAGTGGGTCCGCGCTCGAGTCCACTGGCCCGTCGCTTGTGTCGCAAGTTTCACTTTGGGGCGCTTGGTGGAGTCCGGAGCGGGGGGGCTTACTCCACGGACTGCATGGAAATCGTTGGGGCCAAGCCGATCCATTCATCCGCCCGTTTTTCGCTCAGGAAAGGCGCGTTCGTCGTGGGGTCGTGCGTGCTCCTGCTGGGCGGCATGGCGAAGGGACATGGAGCCTACCATGACGTGGTGGAGCGACTTCTCGGGGAGCTCCGCACGGACAGCACGAATGCGGCGCTGCGCTACCAGCTCGCGGAGGCCCACGCAGGTCATGAGAATTGGCGGGAGTGCCTAAAAGAGCTGGAGCTGGTGGAAAAGGCGGCTCCCGGAAAGCATCCGGTGGGATACCTGCGCGGCTTCGCGCTGGAAGGCGCGGGCTGGCATGAGGCGGCGGTGACGGAACTGGATGCCTTTCTGCTCAAGTCACCCGACCATGGGGACGCGCTCTTCACCCGTGGCCGTGCCCTTGCCGCCATGGAGCGGTGGAGTGAGGCGGTGGTGAGCCTCCAGAAGGCCTTCGATCTGGCACAGTCGCCGAATGCCGACCTCACGGTGGCTCTGGCCAAGTGCCTGGCGGCGCTCGGCAAGCATCAGGAAGCGAGCGCAGTGATCAACCGTGGCCTGCGGACGGCGGGCAACACCCCGTCGCTGTTGCTGTGCGCCCTGGAGTTCGAAACGAAGGCCCGCCGCTGGGACGACGCGCTGGGCCGGATCGCCGGCCTCGAAAAACTCGCCCCCACCCCGGAGCCATGGATGGCGAGACGGGCCGCACTGCTTTCCAACGCCGGACGGGACGCCGAATGCCAGACGGCCTGGCGTGCCCTGCGCGACCGACTTCTCGCGCTTCCAAATCTGGAACGCGGCACCGCCACCAATCTCCAACTCCTCCGTGAAGCCCGTCGGGCTCTCGGCGAATCCTCCCCAGCTCCCGTCTCCGCTCCTCCCTCGCCCCCACCGTGAAACGCTCCCTCCTCCTTTGCGCCGCCCTTTTTCCGACGGCAATCTCCGCCCAGACGGTCGAGTTCGGAAACATCAACGTCGTCCAGAACGACGCCGACAACAACGCCACCTCCGTCACGCTGAGCAAGGGCTACGGCAGTTCACTCGGGTTCGGCATCCGCGGCGGAAACCGTGGCGACTATGACGTCAGCTTCGGCACGACGAACGATGTGGCGAACGGCGTGATGCTTTCGTCCGTTTCGCAGCTCAGCCGGGACAACTCAGCGGCAGGAGATGCCTTTGGCTTGTTTCATGCGACGAGTGCGTCCGATCACGTGGGGAGCGCAGGAGCGGCGGGCACTTCCTATTGGGTGCCGGTGTTCCGCGCCGCGCAGGGCGACGAGGCGAACCTCAATGTGGCCTGCGCGTGGTTTCCCTACACCCAGTGGCTCGGCGGATTCGCCAGAAATTCGACGGGCGCGAACGGCGGGGTGACCGATGTGCTCACGGCCAGTCCGGGCATCAATCTGGGGACGCAGTTCACCACCGCAGGCGGAGGCGTCTTCGGGCTGAATCTCAACTCGCTGGGCGGCAGCGCGGCGAATGGGGTGCTGCTGGTGACCCACGGAAAAAACGAGGACAACTATGCCCTCTCGAAGGCGAACACCGACGGCACCTTCACCCTCTATGTGCATGACAACGGGGTGAACGCCGGGACTTACGAGCAGGATCCGGTCGCCTTTGTTTACATCCCGAAAGCCACGGTGGGCAGCAAGCAACTCGTGGCGATGGGACGCGTCAACAGCGACGCCACCACGGACGTCAAAGGCGGAACCTACAACATGACCAAGGGCGGCACCGGGCAGTGGTATCTCACCATCCCCGGCCAGAACAACACCACCGGCGTCCTGATCATCAGCCCCGAAGGCGCAGGCACCAACACCGGCGACAACATCGTCAGCTACCAATGGGACGGCCCGAACAGCCGGTGGGTGATCGAAAGCCGGGACCTCAGTGGAGCGATCGACCTGCCCACCCTCCAGAACGGGGCGACGAACGGCGAGGACATGTTCAGCTTCGCGTTCTTCGAGGCCCCGAACAACCCGCCGGACGTCTCGATCACGGGCCCCTCATCCAGTCAGCTCGTTGCGCCCGGAAGCTACAACGTCGAGGTGTCCGCGACGGATATCGACGGCACGATCCAGCAGGTCGAGTTCCTCCGCAATGGCGTGGTGGTGGCCACGGACAACACTGCCCCCTACGTGCTCGCGGAAACCGCGCTGCCCATCGGGAAATACCGCTACGTCGCCCGCGCCACGGACAACGACGGTGCCATTTCCACGAGTGTGGCGAAGAGCGTGACCGTGACGTTCGACCCCACCAACCTTCCAGCAAACACCGCACTGCGCTTCAATGGCCTCGACGACTACGTGACGATGGGCCCTGCGCCTGAACTCAACGTCGGAGGCCCACCGAGCAGCGCGTTCACCCTCGAGTGCTGGTTTCGCCAGGAAGGCAGCGGTCTCGTGGCCAGCTCCGGCGTCGGGGGTGTTTCCGCCGTGCCGCTTTTCGGCAAGGGTCGTGGCGAGAGCGATGGCAGCAACGTCGATTGCAACATCTTCTTCGGCATCACCAGTGGCGGCCTGCTCGTCGCGGATTTTGAAAGCCAGTCGAGCGGCCTCAACCACCCGATCACCGCAACAAATGCGCCGATCACCAACGGCACCTGGCATCACGCCGCCGTCACCTTCGATGGCACCATCGGTCTATGGACGATGTATCTCGACGGCACGGCGGTGGGAACCTCCGCGGTTTCCGTCAGCGGGGCGGTTCCGCGTTTCGACAACATCCAGCACTTCGGCATTGGGGCCGCGATCAACTCGACGGGCGTGCGCGAAGGGGCCTTCAACGGAGTGATCGACGAAGCCCGTGTCTGGAACTACGCACGCAGCGCCGCGCAGATCGCCGCCACCAGGAATCAGGAGATCGGTAGCACGACCGGATTGATCGGTCGCTTCGGCTTGAACGAAGGCAGCGGCTCGGTGGCTTCCAGCACGTCTGGAAACTCGGTCGGCACGTTGGTCAACGGCCCGGTGTGGGTGGACGGTTTTCCTGCCGCCGCCACGAATGCCAGCCCGCAGATCACCCTCACCGCCCCGCTGGCCAATGCCGTTTCGCGCATGCCCCATCCGGTGAACTTCACGGCCACCGCCTCCGACGCAGACAGCGGCCTCGCCAAGGTCGAGTTCCTGGTCGATGGCACGAAAGTCGGCGAGGACAGCACGTCTCCCTACAGCTTCGCCTGGACTCCCCCATCCAGCGGAACCTACGCTGTCAGCGCACGGGCCGTGGATACGCTCGGTGCCGGTCAGCTCAGTGCATCCGCCAGTCTCATCATCAACACAGACCTGCCACCGGTCATCACACTCGCCAATCCGGCGAACGCGGCGACCATTTCCGGTGGCGCGGTCACGCTGAGAGCCAATCTCGCCGACCCGGAAGGCGACCCGATGACCGTCACCTTCTATGGTCGAAACGCGCAGCCGTCCGGTCCGGGTCCGGATTTCACCGTCGTCGCGATCCCCGACACGCAGTTTTACTCCGAGGGAAATCCGACCAAGGCCGCGACATGGGGGCTCACCGTGGCGCAGCTTGTCGGCCAGTTCAGCGCGCAGACCCAATGGGTGGTGGACAATCGCAACACCCGCAACATCGCGTTCGTGGCCCACATGGGGGACATCGTGCAAAACGGGAACCTGGGAGGCAACCCGATCGAGTGGCAGCGCGCCAGCAGTGCCATGGGATTGCTGGAAGACCCGCTCACCACGCTGCGAGCGAATGGCATTCCCTACGGCATCGCGCCGGGCAACCACGACATCGATCCGATCGGCAGCTACGACACCGGTTCCACCTCGTTCTACAACCAGTACTTCGGAACCCAGCGCTTCGCGGGCCGCAGTTACTGGGGTGGCAATTATGGCTCCGACAACACCAACAACTATCAACTCTGGAGCGCAAGCGGACTGGATTTCATCTCGATCCACCTATCTTACGATACCACCCCGAACCAGGAGATCCTCGACTGGGCGGACGCGCTGCTGAAGGCCTATCCGGAACGCCGGGCCATCATTTCCAGCCACTACATCATCGGTCAGGGAAACCCGGCGAGCTTCGGCACGCAAGGCGCGGCGATCTACAACAACCTCAAGGACAACCCGAATCTTTTCCTGCTGCTCTGCGGTCACATCCACGCGGAAGGCTTCCGCTCGGACACCTTCGAAGGCCGCACCGTTTACTCGATCCTGTCCGACTACCAGGGACTCGTGAACGGCGGCAACGGCTTCCTCCGCACGCTGACCTTTTCACCGGCGAACAACCGGATTCGCGTCGAAAGCTGGTCGCCCACACTCGGTCGTGCCGCTTCCGCCGCCGACAGTCTGCCTCATCTCGACGGCACTTATGATCTGACTTATGGCATGCAGACTCCGGTCGATGCCTGGACTGAACTTGGCACCGTGGAGGTTCCGGCCTCCGGCACCTCCGCCTCGCTGGCCTGGACCGGACTCGCCACCAGCAAGGGATATGAATGGTATGCCGCCGCTGCGGATGGCAGCAATGTCGCGAGTTCCGCCGCACGAAGTTTCACGACCGATGCCGGTGCCGCGCCGATTGTCTCGCTGGTCACTCCGCTCAATGGCGGGACCTACTCCTCACCGGCGACGATTCCGCTGAGCGCCACGGCGACCGATGATGGCAGCGTCGTCCGCGTCGAGTTTTATGATGGAGTCACCAAGATCGGCGAGGACACGACCGCTCCCTACACCTCTTCCTGGAGCGGCGTGCAACCCGGCAGCTACGCGGTGAGCGCCCGTGCCATCGACAATCAGGGGCTCGTCGGCATTTCCAGCGTCGCGAACGTGACCGTGGTCTTTGGCGATGGCCCGCCAAGCGTGTCGCTCGTTCCGCCAACCGCAGGCACCCTGCTTGAGGCCCCCGCCACTCTGACCCTGACGGCGAATGCAAGCGACGTCGAGGCAGCGGTCACGAAGGTCGAGTTTCTTTCCGGACCGGTCAATCCGACCGTGCTGGGCGAGGATCTCGAGGCGCCGTTCACCTTCAATCTCAGCAATCTCGCGCCGGGCGTCTACACCTTCACCGCACGGGCCACCGACCGTGTCGGACAAACGACGACCTCGGCACCCATGACCCTCACGGTGTTCATCGAGGCCGCCGTGCCGGATGCTAGCACCGTTTCCGTCGGAACCTTCGACGCTCCCACGTGGTCGGTGGTGCAGACCGGTCCTTCGCCCCTGCAATTCAATCTTCCTGGCAGCAACCTCGGGGATCTCGAACTCCACCTCAATGGTTCGAGCCTTCCCTTCAATGCGGGCATCACGATGGCCAGCAACTGGAATGGTCCATCCACCGGTGTCGCCGCCCAGGACAACCTTTGCCAGCCCTTCTCCAGTGGCGGCGGCGTGTTCGTGAACGTTCTCGACAACTCCAATGCCAACGCCCCCGGAAGCAATCCCACCACCGCCGAGGAAACCGCTGGCCTGTCCGTCAGCTACCTGCCGTATGCAAGAGGCTGGACCGGCGCGATCGTGCTGGCCGATGCCTCGATCGTCGCAGCCAACCTGCCCGTCGGAGTCACAGTCTCGTCCGTCAGCGGCGGAGTCTATGCCGTCAACGGCCTGTCGATTGCGGGCAACCTGTTCGCCTTCACCAATGGCAACAGCGGCACGCTCGCCGACAACGTCTGCTCGGTGCGGGTGGACAACAACCGCTGGCTCATCGACACACGCGACAACGCTGGAAGCCTGCAGGCGAATGATTTCTCATTCGTTTATCTGCCGCCAAACTCACCCGGAGTTTTTGCCGGGCGCATCCAGGCGTCAGGCACGGTCTCCAACCTCAACTCCGCCGCGTCCGCCTTGGGGGTCACTGCGGTTCCCGGAGTCAATGGAGTTGATATCACCTTTGGCGACGGCTCGATCATCAACCCCACGACCGCTGCCCTGTTCATCACTGCGGACTCCACGAACGGCGGAGCCAACAGCGTGGCGGCGGACAACCTGCTCTCCTGGTCCGCGAACGGAAATTCGTTCCGCGTCTTCACCCAGGATCTGGAAGGCGTGAACGGCACACACGAGGCCATCGACCTGCGCGTGCTCGCTATTCCCTTCACGCCGATCGTCCTGCCATCCGTCAGCATTGCCGCCACAGACGCCACGGCTGGCGAACATGGAGCGGACCGCAGCCTCGGATTCACCCTCACTCGGAGCGGGCCGACCACGTCCGAACTGATCGTCCCACTCACCGCCTCCGGCAGCGCTGTGGCGGGAAGCGACTACACGGGCTTTCAATCGTCGATCACCATCCCGATCGGCCAAAGCAGCGTCACGCTGCCCCTCACCGTTCTGCCCGACGACATGGCCGAAGGCCCGCAAACCATCACCCTCACCTTGGCGGCAAATCCCGGATTCACCTTCGGCACCCCCTCCAGTTCGCAAGCCACCATTGAAGACAAGCCGGATCAGGGCTTCTACTTCGCCAACATCTCCGATCCCACCAAGCGTGCTCCTGGCGACGATGCCGATGGAGATTCGAGCGCCAACATCATCGAGTACTTCATGGGCACACTGCCGGGTGATCCGGGAAGTCATGGTGCCTTGGAGATCCCGACGGCGACTGCCAACAGCTTCAAGGTCCGGTATCGCCGCGCGAAGAACCGAGGTGACGTCACCGGCGTGCTGCGCTGGAGCATGGATCTCAAGACCTGGTTCACCAGCGGCCAGAGCCACGACGGCAAGTCCATCGTCTTCACCGAGGCCGTGGTTTCCGAACCCGGAGCCGACCCCGAGATCATCGAGGCCAGCGGCACCATCAGCGGGGCGGGGCCAACCTCGAAGGTCTTCGTCCGTCTGGCAGTCGAGTGAGCGAGCCTGTGGTCCGGTGTCCGCACACTTGACTCATCTGGTTGAAAGGCTCATGCCATCAGACATGAAATGCTGGTCGAAGATCGTGATGGTTTCCCTCGCCCTTGCGATCATGGCCATCACTGTCGCTTTTCCGGCCTGTGCGCTCAATGGCTGAGGATCTCGCGGTCCAATGCAGGTCCGCAGTCACCGAGCCACACAAGCCGGATGCCCAAGTCCGTCTTGACGGGTGATCCTCACGGGTCCCTGTCAAGGCGGGCGATTTT
>JAIYDT010000505.1 GCA_027487355.1 Verrucomicrobiaceae bacterium | reverse complement strand
CCCACCAGCGGAAGCCGGAACTCATCGCCGCAATGCCCCATCAGCGCGGCGGCGGACTTGATCGGCACCGGGTTCACGTCGAGCGACATGATGCCCTTCATCAGCGGGTAGGTCTTCTTGTGCAGTGCGGCGGCGGCAGTGAAGTCTCCGGAGAGGCAGAGCTTCACCAGTTCCGACATGGTGGCCGGGATGATGTTGGTGGCGACGGAAACGAGTCCGACCGCTCCACAGACCATGAATGGCAGGGTCAGCGGGTCGTCACCGCAGAGGACGCTGAACGAGGGAGGAAGGGCACTGACCAGCTGGTTGACGCGTTCGACCGAGCCGCCGGCTTCTTTGATCGAGACGATGTTCGGGCAATCCTGGCCGAGGCGAACCGCCGTCTCGACAGCGATCTCGATGCTGGAACGTCCGGGAACGCTGTAAAGCATCAGCGGCAGACCAGTTTCCGAAGCGATGGCCTTGTAGTGCTGGTAGAGTCCTTCCTGCGAGGGCTTGTTGTAGTAAGGGCACACTTGAAGCGACCCGGTGGCGCCGAGCTTTTCGGCCGCCTGGGTCAGCTCGATGGCCTCGCGGGTGGCGTTGGCCCCGGTGCCGGCGACGACCTCGCAGCGTCCGGCGGCGAACTCGACAGCAAGGCGGATGACCTCAATGTGCTCGTCCATGTCGAGGGTGGGGGATTCCCCGGTGGTGCCGACTGGAACGATGCCGGTGATGTTTCCGGCGATCTGCCGTTCGATCAGGGCTTTGAAAGCGGGAACGTCGATCTTGCCGTCACGAAAGGGAGTGATCAGAGCCGTAT
This sequence comes from Verrucomicrobiaceae bacterium, assembly GCA_027487355.1. Taxonomy (GTDB): domain Bacteria; phylum Verrucomicrobiota; class Verrucomicrobiia; order Verrucomicrobiales; family Akkermansiaceae; genus Luteolibacter. Next base: position 8,223 of record JAIYDT010000505.1, on the reverse strand, counting down.
AGGTACCGGAAAAATGCATGGCGAGGCGGAGCTTGGACAACAAAAGCCCGACGTCCAACCTTGAACGTCGGGAGGGAACAAAAAGGCGGGGAGGACCTGTCAGGCTGGCTCTTCGACCACGCGTCCGTTTTTCCAGACGATGATCGGCAGACCGAGCTTGCGGTGCTCCGCGCGGAGTTTTCGTGCGGCGCGTTTGTGGGCACGAAGCGCCAAGCGGGCGAACTCGGGCAGTTCGCTTTCCTTCTGATGCTTCAATGGTTCGGTGCGTGGGGCGATCATTTCAGCACTTAAACTGCCTGAAAAATACTGTGGCTCTGGTGGTTTGCCAAGGGCTTAGGCGGCGAAATTTGGTTGTCCCAGATGACCCATCGATCCGCGAGCGGCAGGTAGTGATCGACGAGATTGTTGAGGCTGCGGCCAAACCGTCGGCGGATGTCGACAGTCGGCACATGATGTCCTCCCTTGCTGACCCGTTGCTTCACGCGGGCAATCGATTCCAGTGGGCTGGAGATCCAAAGGTAGTGAAGCTCGATCTGATAACCCTGTTCTTTCGCCTCGCGGATCAAGCGGATTTAAGAATGGCCGCTGATGATCGATTCCAATGCGAAACTTTGGCCCTTGGAAACCAGTTTTCTGAACTCTGCCAGAAGCAAACGCCCAGCCTGCACGGCCGAGGCGGTGGGATCGAGTGGGGAAAGCCCGCGCGCGATCTCGTCTGCATTGAGGAACCTCATGCAGGCAGCTTCGTGGGGAAGAAACTCCTTCGCGAAGGTCGTCTTCCCCGCGCCGTTCGGGCCAGCGATGAGGATCAGCGTCGGCATGTTGCGGCTTCAGATCTCGATTTCGCCTTCGAAAACGAAATCGGCCGGACCGGAGAGCGTGACGTTGGTGAAGCTCTGGTCGCCGGTCTTTTCAAAGCCAATCTCGAGGGTGTCGCCGCCCTCGACATCGACCTGAATCGGTGACGGAGCCCCGGTCATCAGGTGGTGAACCAGCGCGCTTGCGACCATCCCGGTGCCGCAGGCCAGGGTCTCGTCCTCGACACCGCGTTCGTAGGTGCGGATGGCTATGTGGCCGGGCTCCAGAACCTTGGCGAAATTGGCGTTGGTGCCGGCAGGGGCGAAGGCCTCGTGGTAACGGATCGTGGCACCATGTTCGACGACGTCGGTGTCATCGAGGTCCTCGACGAAGGCGACCACGTGAGGCACGCCGGTATTGAGAAAAGAAAGCGTGGCATCGAGCCCGTTGACCTTCACTCCCGTGTCGAGCTTGAGGTCCTTCGGTTCCGACATCGCGATGCGGACATTCTCCCCAACCATGTCGGCCGCGAGGGTGCCAGCGATCGTTTCAAAAGTCACCCGATCAAGGACTTCATCGCCGAGATGGGCGGTGAAGCGACCGAAGCAGCGGGCACCATTGCCGCACATTTCGGCCTCGCCGCCGTCGGCATTGTAATAGCGGAACTTGAAATCTGCGCCGTTCTCAGCGGGTTCGACCGCGAGCAGGCCATCCGCGCCAATGCCGCGATGGCGATCGCAGAGTGCGGCGATCGTGTCACCGTCGAGCTCGTTGGAAAGCGAGAGATCGCGATTGTCGACAACGATGAAGTCGTTGCCGGCGCCGTTCATTTTGTAGAATTGGAGGATCATGGAGAGGTGGAAAGTGATCGGTGATCGGAGGAAGATTCTGAAGGGTCTGGTCGCGGCAGAAGGTGGCGGGGGGATGTTGAATCCTCAACCCCATTTATCGGGTCTTCGCTCGTCGGTCGCCAGCAGATGGCGCTTTTCAGGGCGTCTGCGCTAGGGGCTTAGCATCCAGAAGAGGGAGATGTTTGACCACGGATGAAGAGGATGATCACGGATCAGAAAGGTAGAACAGGGCTGTTGAGAGGGCGGATTGTCCGAGGCACGCCACAAAATGACCAATCCAACCAGCACTCAAGTCTTCATCCGTGCAAATCCGAATCATCCGTGGTCAATCCCATCTGAGATTTTCATCGAATGGTGGAGCCAATTCCTGTCGATGCTAGAGAGGTTGCAGTCGCAGGGATTTTCCGCTACCCGTTTCCATATGGCATTGGCGCTCGCTCACCATCGCATCTCCAAGGACGAGTATCTTCAGGGCGAACTTGCCTCGGAAATCCGTCATGAGTACGTCGCCGGAAATGTTTACGCCATGTCTGGCGGAACTCTGAACCACCAGCGCATCGCGGGGAATTTTTCATACCTGGTAAAGAGACAGCTCTCTGGAAACCGCTGTTTCCCCACCGGCAGCGATTTCAAGCTCCACGTCCCGCTTGGCGGCGGCGAGGAGGCTTTCTACTATCCGGACGGCATGATTATCTGCGTGCCAGTGCCGGGGGACGCGCTCTTCACCGACTCCCCGAGCGTGATCCTGGAAGTCCTCAGCCCGACCACCCGTCGCAATGACGAAGTCCAGAAGTTCCGCGACTACCTCACGATCCCGACTTTGCAAACCTACATCCTCGCGGAAACCGAGTCGCCCTTTCTGACGCTCCATCGACGAGATGGCGCTGGCTTTCGCCGTGAATCCCTTTCCGGACCAGATGCCGTCCTCGACCTTCCGGAAGTCGGCATTTCCATCTCACTGGCCGAGCTTTATCAGGACGTGCGTTGAGGGCTTGCTGAAGGCGCAGGTAGCAACTGAGTTGTCAAGGCACCGACTTCGTCGCAGCAATGAGCGGGGCGGCGAAGTCGCGGACGGCCTTGGCGGCGTGGTCGGGATTCAGTTCGACCTGTTTCACGATGGCTGAGCCGACGATCACCCCATCGGCCGATTCGGCCACCATGCGGGCCTGGTCGGGGGTGGTGATGCCGAACCCGACACAGACCGGGGTGTCGGTGTGGGCCTTGATGGCGGCGACCTGGGCGGCGATGTTGGCGGAGGGCGCAACGTGCCCACCAGTGACGCCGGTGCGGGAAAGGGCGTAGATGAAGCCCTCGGAGCTTTTCGCCAGCTTGATCACGCGCTCGGCCGGGGTCGTCGGGGCGATGAGGCGGATGTGCTTCAATCCGGCGCCGATGGCCAGATCGGCGTTTTGCTCGGCTTCATCGGGCGGCAGATCCAACAACAGAATGCCATCCGCGCCTGCTGCAGCGGCATCGTGGTGGAACTTCTCGTAGCCGTAGGTGAAGACAGGATTCAGGTAGGTGAAGAGGACGATCGGCGTCTGATGCGTTTCGCGGAAGCGGGCGATGAGTTCGAGCGAACGCGGCGTGGACATGCCGGACTTCAGCGCGCGGTCGGCGGCCATCTGGTTGACGATGCCATCGGCGAGCGGATCGGAAAAGGGGAGGCCGAGTTCGATGATATCGGCTCCTTCGTCAGCAAGGCCCTTGATGACCTCCAGCGAGCGGTCGAAGTCCGGATCACCGGCGGCGACATAGGCGACAAAGGCCTTTTTTCCTTCGGAACGGAGGCGGGCGAACGTGGAGTCGATGCGATTCATGAGGCGGGCGGAGTATCCGCGCTTTCCCGCCGCGTGCAAGGCCGGGTGTGGGGCTTTCGCTGACTTGAATTGTGAAGGACTCCGACCGGAGACCGGACACTCAAGCTTGGGTGGGCGAGGGGAGCTCGATCTGCAAAACCACACTCGCCTCTGCCGCCGTGAGCGCCCCAACTCCACGCGGCAGCAGGAGAAAGGCTCCCTTCGAAAAGGTCCGGCCATCTGCACTTTTCAGAGAACCCTCCACCACGCCCAGGATGCTGAAACGCTCCGGATGGGGATTGCCGAGGGTTTCTCCCTCATCAAGGGTCCTGCGGCTGGTCCTGAAATACTCGCACTCCGCCAGCAGATCGCCTTTGGGGACGTCCATGCCCGGTTCGAAGTCGTCGAAGTCGATGCTCGCCAGCGACTCCGCCACGTGGAGGGCGCGCGGCTTGCCGTCGAGTCCGACCCGGTTCCAGTCGAAGACCCGATAGGTCGTGTCCGAGTTCTGCTGGATCTCATGGATGAGCAGGCCCGCACCGATCGCATGCAGCCGACCGGAGGGAATGAAGATCGATTCGCCTGACTTTGGGTGAATCGCATGGACGCAGTCTTCCACGGTGCCGGTGGTGATGGCGTCCTCGAAGTCCGCGCGACTCACGCCCTTTTTCAGGCCGACGTAAAGTTTCGCCTCGGGGTCGGCATCAGCGATGAACCACATCTCGGTTTTGGGCTCGCCGCCGAGAGCCGCAGCCTTCGCAACCGGTGGATGGACCTGGATCGAGAGATCATCCCGTGCGTCGAGGATCTTGATGAGGATTGGAAAGCGCTCGGAGTCTGGCAAACCGGCTCCGAAGATTTCCTCGCGATGTTGGCTCCAGAGTTCGTGCAGGGTCTTTCCTTCCAAGGGACCACCGATGACCACGGATTGCTCGGGATCGCGATCGACGATCTCCCAGGACTCGCCGAAGGGAGTGGTCGCGTCCGGCAAGGTCCGACCGAACACAGTCTCCAGCTCGCGCCCGCCCCAGACGCGCTCCATGTAAAGGGGCTTGAAGGAAATCGGTGACATGGCCGCAGTCTAAGTGACATGAGCTTTGTTTGAAAAGCATCATCCGGGTTGAAAGTTCGATCTGAGAGGTTATGGGAGAATCGCTTCTATCCAGACGTGCCGGCGGAAAGTTCCCAGAGGGAATCTCCAACCAGCGCCAAGAGCCGCCATCGGAGCCGTGATCAAGGTGCCTTCGATTGGCGCAGGTAGAGAAACAGGTCCCTGACTTCGGGTTCCTCAAGAGCGCCGAGCAGACCTACCGGCATCATCGACTGCGGACTCAGTTCACGCTTCGAAATGAGGTCCTTTTGAACGGTCATCGGAGCAGCAAGCGTTTTCAAGGTGAGCGTTCGATCGTCCTCGGCCGTGACCACTCCTGCGACGAGATTCCCATCTTTCAGGGTGATGAAGGTCTGTTGGTAGTCGCGGCCGATGATGGCATTGGGATCGACGATGTTCTGCAACAGGTAGTCGGTATCTTTGAAATTGCCGGGCAGTTCCGGTCCGATGTGTCCGCCCTCGCCAAACATCGAGTGGCAAGCCGAGCAGGTGCGCTGAAAGACCGCGCGGCCGTTCTTCACATCCGCGCTCAGGATGGAATCGGTTCCTAGGAACTTGCGATAGCGTTCGATGTCCGCACGACGTTCCGCATCCGACGGGTTGAGTGAGCCGAAGTTTTTGGCCAGCCAATGATCGAAATCCTCGCGGTGAACTCCCTGGATCAGCCGGGCGGTGGGCGCGGTGAGATCCTTGAGGGGAATCGCCTTTGAATCGAAGGCGGCGATGAGGGCTTCGATGTTGGTGGGCCGTGCGACCAAGGTCACAAGTGCTGCCGATTTCTCCTCGTTGGAAAGTCTCGGATAGGCCTCAATCAACCCAAGCCGAATGCGGAGATCATCAAAGCCGGCGAGCGACTGGATGGCGTCGATCCGAAGGGGGCCGGGTTGGCTGGCGAGGTCGAGGATGGGATCGAGCGACGCCGGATCATGCCGGGCCACCAGTGTCTCCATCGCCTTTCGGCGCGATCCCGCAGGTGCGGATGGGTCCGTGAGTGTGGCGCGGATTCCACCCAGCGCGGACTTGCTTCCAAACAGCAGCGCGAGCGTCCTGGCGCTCTCCCGAACGTCCGGATTCGAATCGGCTTTCAACACCTCGTAAGCTGCGGGCCATCCATCGGGCTCGGACAAGCTTGTCCGACCCTTGGCTGCCGCGAGCATCCCACGCAGGGTGCGGGCCCGGGTCGGTGAATCCGCTTCTGTTAGGGCCGAGGAAAGCGCACCCATTCCGGCAGTCGATCCGGACTCGTCTTCCAGCGAGACAGCCAGAATGCGCCGGGCGATGAATTCGTGAAGCCGTGGCTGACGAGTTGACTTGAAGAGCTCAACTCCCCGAAGCGGTTCCGCTGCGACTGCATCCTCTGCCGCATACCAGTTCATGAGCGGAAGATTGTGATCGTTGACGTCCTCGTCATGGGCGGCGAGTGCGGACAGGATCGGCCAGCGATCGCCGATCGGAAGTTTCTGCGCAGCCGAGGCAATCCGGAGCCTGACGCTCGGAGAGGGGTCGGACTTGGCGAGTTGGGCAAAGAATTCCACCTCGCCTCGTGAGGGCTTTCCTTGCTCCGCACGACAGGTGACCGTCCATCCGCGAACAAACTCGGAAGGAGACTTCAGTGCAAGCATGGCCGTGGCCTCACTCAAGGCCCCTTGGCTGTGCAGGACCCACAAGGCGCGCAATTGACGGGTGTCGTCCGGGTTCCCGAGGAGGATATTCTCCAGGGCGGCGGTGGTTTCCGGACTCGGACCCCGTTCCTGTAGCAGTCTCCGGGCATGGCGGACATACCAGTCATTCGGATCGAGTTGCATCTTCACCAGATCCAGATTGCTGGCCTCCGTGAGATTGACGACGCGGGGTTTCACCTGATCATTGACGATCTTGTAGATTCGTCCGTTGGACCGATCGGTGAACGCCCGCTGCTGGTGGCAGGGAACCTTGTCATACCAGTCGGAGAGGAAGACTCCTCCATCCGGACCGTACTGAGGAGACAACCCACGAAACCACGCGTCCGGACTTGTTATAAAATCCGTCTTTCGAACACTGCGGTAGCCGGAGCCCTCGCGGGTGAAGGTCTCGCAACGAAGCTTGTTCATGTGCACGTCGTTGAAGAGGAAATTGTCACGCCACTCGGCAGGGAAGGCTCCCCCGAGATAGATCATCGCTCCACAGTAGCCTGCTTTCTCGTAGCGACCCCAGGCGATGGTCTGGATGTCCTCGTAAACGTGGGGATTGAAATGTGATCCCGCCTGACGGGTGTAGTGGGCGCCTTCGATGGCGTGCCACAGATGGGGAACCACGCAGGCGGCGAAAAAGGCCTCTCCATGATCGTTCCAATCCAGGCCCCACTGGTTGCTGACGCCTTCGCACCAGCGCTCGAACACGTTCCTGACCGGGTGATAGCGCCAGACGCAGGCGTTCAAGGGAACCCGCTCGGCATCGGGTGTGCCTGGCGGGCCGACCCGGGAGTTGGTGAAGATGCCCTGGGTGCCATAGAGCCAGCCGTCGGGTCCCCAGGTGAAATTGTTCAGGGTTTCGTGGGTGTCCTCGGCCCCCCATCCGTCCAGCACGATCCGGGCAGGACCATCGGGGACTGCATCCCCGTTCTTGTCGGGAATGAACAGCAGGTTGGGCGGCGAACCCAGCCAGACTCCCCCAAAGCCAACCGCCAGTCCGCTGCTGAACGTGACCTTGTCGAGGAACACAGATCGCTTTTCGAAGCTTCCGTCTCCATCGGCATCTTCCAGCACAAGGATGCGGTCCTTCGCCTCTCCGGGGCAGTTGGGATAGTTCGTGTTTTCAAGAACCCAGAGCCGTCCACGGTCGTCGAGGGTGTAGGCGATCGGTTGGACGATGTCGGGTTCCGAGGCGATGACCTCGGCGCGGAATCCGTCAGGAACCACCATGCGTGAAGCGGTGGCCTTGGGTTCATAGGCCTCGTTCGCGGCCAGGGGGCGTGCGGGATCACGGGTCGGATTCGCCTCACAGAATCCCAAGGTGGCGAGTAGGAGGGCGAGTGAAGCTTGGGCTTTCATGCGATTTGAACCGTTCGCCTCTGTTCGACGGAAGAGGCTCCGATCTTTCATTGGATCCCAGCTCCTCTTTCGCGCGGAGCCGATGGATGAAAAGGGATGGATGTCCCTGCTTCAGCTGTTTCGCTGGGCCGAGGTGGGTCTTCATCGTGAAGCCGAACGGGCAAGCAGATCCCAGGCATCGCGGGCTTTCCTACTGGGTTCGTCGTAGCTCGCGGCGATGGTGTCGTCGAGCCGGGTTGGTCCATCGACATGGTTGGAGCGCCAAAACAGGTCGAAGCAGAGTGCTGCCTGCATCGGGTGGGACTTGGGATGCCAGCGGAGCCCGGCGCAGCGGGTGCCGGAGCATGAAAAAACGCGGCCTCCCGGAAGGAAGGCCGCGTTGGGAAGTCGAAGGCTCGGACGGATTACTCGAAGGTCGGCGTCTTGTGTTGGGAGAAGTAGCCTTCGCCGGTGTACATCGAGCCCGGATAGTCCGGAAGCGGACCGGAATCGGGAGGCAGGGTGATGTTGCCGAGGGTGGAGTCTTCAGGCTGGGAGTAGGCGATGTTGACCGGTGTGCCGATCTTGACGATCTTGTAGAACTTGGGCGCAAGGTTCTCGTGCATGCGGATGCAGCCATGGCTGCACGGGTGGTG
>JAIYDT010000441.1 GCA_027487355.1 Verrucomicrobiaceae bacterium | reverse complement strand
CAGAACGTCATCATCGCGAACATTTCCCCGAAGAACCGTCCGGTCATCGAGGCCTTGCTCGAGAAGTATGGCATCAAGGACAGCCACCTGAAGAGCGCGATGCGTCTCAACTCGCTGGCCTGCGTCGCCCTTCCGACCTGCGGACTTTCGCTGGCTGAGGCCGAGCGTTACCTCCCGACCCTCATCGGCGATCTTGAAAACGCCCTTGAGGAAAGCGGCCTGCGCCATGACGTGATCACCATCCGCATGACCGGTTGCCCGAACGGCTGCGCCCGTCCCTACATCGCCGAGATCGGCTTTGTCGGCCGCTCGCCGGGGAAATACAACGTCTACCTTGGCGGCGGCTTTGCAGGCCAGCGTTTGTCGAAGCTCTATCGCACCGATTTCCCGGGCGAGGAAGTTCCGGCCCTGCTGGCACCCATCTTCAAACGCTACGCGGCCGAGAGGCTGGAGGGTGAGCGCTTCGGCGACTTCGTCATCCGCACCGGCTACGTCGCGGAAACCAAACAAGGGGCCGATTTCCACGCGAACGTCGCGGTCACCGCATGATCGAAACCACTTCCATCACCGAGGCAGAAGCCCTCTCCAGTGAACTCGCCGCGATCAAGGCCGGCGAGCGACTCCGTCTGCTGCATCAGCGCTATGGTTCGCGCCTCGTCGCGACCACCAGCTTCGGCATCCAGGCGGCCGTCATGCTGCATCTCATCCATGAACACGCGCCGAAGATCCCGGTCGTGTTCATCGACACCGGATTCCTGTTTCCTGAGACCTATCAGTATGCGGATGACCTCGGGAAAAGGCTCAACCTCGATCTGCGCGTCTATCAGCCGACGGTTTCCGCCGCCCGGATGCAGGCGCTCTGGGGCAACCTCTGGGAGCAGGGGAAAGAAGGCGCGGACAAATATGGCGTCCTCACCAAGATCGAGCCGCTCGATCGCGCCTTGAAGGACCTCGGAGCAGACGTCTGGATCAGCGGTGTCCGCCGCAGCCAGTCGAAGACCCGGGCTGAACGCGCCTACGCCGAGCAGCAGAAGAAGACTCTGAAGGTCTATCCGATTCTCGACTGGGCCGATGCCCAGGTCAGCGTTTACATGAACCAGCACAATCTGCCGCCCCACCCACTGGTCGAGAAAGGCTATGTGACCATGGGCGACTGGCATTCCACCTCTCCCGCAGCCGACGGCCTTGATGCCGAGGCCACTCGCTTCAATGGCGAAAAATACGAGTGCGGACTCCACCTGGACTCAGGCGTTCCGGACTTTCAGATCTGAAAAGACGCAAGACTTGAAGATGCAAGACTCAAGAAAAGAGCGAGTCAAAATCCTCTTCTCTTAAGTCTTCCAGTCTTGAGTCTTACGTCTAAATCTTCTCTCAACCCCAAGCCTCTAAAGAAATGCCCATCGCTGAAAACATGGTTGCCACCGTTGGCAACACCCCGCTTGTCCGTCTCAACCACATCACCCAGGGTCTCGGTGCCGAGATCTGCGTGAAGGCCGAGTTCTTCAACCCGCTCTTCAGCGTGAAGGACCGTATCGGCAAGGCCATGATCGAGGCCGCCGAGCGCGAAGGCAAACTCCAGCCCGGAGGATTGATCATCGAGCCGACCTCCGGAAACACCGGCATCGCTCTTGCCTTCGTGGCCCGTGCGAAAGGCTATCGCGTGATCCTTACCATGCCGGAAAGCATGTCGATCGAGCGTCGAGTTCTCCTTCGCCTTCTCGGTGCCGAACTGGTCCTCACTCCGCGTGCCCGTGGCATGGGCGGTGCCATCGCCATGGCCAACAAGCTTCTTGCCGAAACCCCAGGTGCCTACGGTCCGGGCCAGTTCGACAATCCGGCCAACCCGCAGATCCATCGCGAAACGACCGCCGAAGAGATTTGGAAGGACACCGAAGGCCAGGTCGACATTTTCGTCGCCGCAGTCGGAACCGGCGGCACCCTCACCGGTGTCGGTGAAGTCCTGAAGTCCCGTCGCGACGTGCAAGTCATCGCCGTCGAGCCGGTGAACAGCCCCGTCATCACCCAGACCCGCGCGGGTGACGAAGTGAAGCCCGGTCCGCACATGATCCAGGGCATCGGTGCCGGCTTCGTGCCGAAGAACCTCAATGTTGGTGTGATCGATGAAGTGATCCAGGTCAGCAACGAGGATGCTTTCGCCACCGCCCAGTCGCTCGCCCAGAACGAGGGACTTCCGGCCGGGATTTCCACCGGAGCAAACGTTTGGGCAGCCCTTCAGGTCGCCAAGCGTCCGGAAAACGCCGGCAAGCGGATTGTGACGATCGGTTGCTCGTCCTCCGAGCGCTACCTTTCCACACCGCTGGCCGAGAAACTCCGCGAGGAAGTCGCCAACCTTCCGGTTCACGAGATTTGAGGTCTTCGCGAAAGCAGACGAACGCATTTGAATGGGGCGCTGGTCGAAAGATCAGTGCCCCATTTCGTTTCCGGCTTGTGCATTCGGGTTAGCCCGATTGGGGGATTCACAGATGCCGGATTGGGAGCTTGAATTCTCCAAGCTAAGTCTGGTATTTGTAAATACAGATGATCGGTATTTACCCAACCGATCTGTCCGACATCCTGTCAAAGGCCGTCAAACCCACTCTGATGAAAACCCTTTCCTTTACCTTTGGGCGCCGTGCTCGCGTGTCTCGCTTTTGCCAACGCAAAGGCTTCGCGTTGATCGTGACGCTCACCATGATGATCCTGTTGACGGTGGTGGCCGTGGGGCTTCTGACCCTTTCGGCCATCAGTCTTCGTGGGGCATCGCAGTCGGACGCCAATCAGATCGCCCGTGCCAATGCCCGGGTAGCGCTGATGTTGGCGAT
>JAIYDT010000613.1 GCA_027487355.1 Verrucomicrobiaceae bacterium | reverse complement strand
CGGATCGGCTGCTACTGCCAGGGTGAGGGTGGCCAACCAGGCGGCAGGAAGGGGATGGCATTTCCGGAAAGGGCTCATGGGAAGGTTCAAGCAGTTCAGAAGGATTCGTCCGGCTGGCGAGCCGGCTTTCAACCCCAATCGGGTGATGGTGCATAGGGATCGGGGCTTGCACCCGGTCGAACGGCTGGATAAAGCCACGGTCATGGACCACCACGTTTATTTCTGGCTTAAGGACGAGTACAAGAACGAGGCCGACCGCAAGGCCTTCGAAGGCGGGCTTGCGGCCTTGTTGAAACTTCCGGGAATCGTCAGCGGCTTCTGGGGCACCCCTGCACCGGTGATGCCACGTCCGGTGATCGACCAATCCTGGGACTACGCGCTTTCGATGAAATTCGAATCCATCGAGCTTCAGGACGCCTATCAGGTCGATCCGGATCACAACGTCTTCATCGACACCTTCAAGGAAACCTGGGCCAAGGTCTTGGTGATGGACGTGCAGCCACATTGAAATCGCCTTGGTTGCTGGTTTCGCCCGATCAGGGATGGAACGGCCAGACCATGGGAGTGATCTGGCAGGCCAGGATCCAACAGAGGATGTTCAGGAGAATCCCGACCCGGAGGAGGTCGCCGAGACAGCAGCCTCTGCGATTCTGCGGGAAATGGGCCGCCTTTCGATGTGGAGAGGGAATGCTCGGACAGCCCCATGAATGGGGTTGTGAACAACTTGGGAAAACCTTTTCGTCCTGCTTGGCATCCCCGCGACAGCCTTGGGCATTCCGTCTTGAAACCAAAGGGCTCGCCTTAGTTGGGAGGTGCTTTGAAAATTAAATTTCCAACACTTGTTCACCGGATCAATTGTCCATTTTTCGTTTGAGTGATCTGCAACTCCCTTGGGATGAGTAAATTGCAATGTTACGAAACCGTTACTGTCATTTCCTCACAAGTTGTTCACAACGAATTCCTGCTCGGTGGAGGTTGGATTAGTTGACCACGGATTGCCTGTAAAGTGGGGCGTTCCACACGATGCCTGACAAATTCCTTCGGATTTCCGATGTGAATAACTTGTGCGAAATCCTCAATGAATGTGTTTCATCGGAGTGAAGTGGACGACGAACTTCCGTTGAATAATCGGGCAATTCCACCAAGCAGGCTGGAAATGATTTTCACCACCAGGATGAAGGCTCCGACCACGACCCCGACGGTCAGGACGAGAAACACCACGATGACTCCGAGCAGGACCCAAAGCGGCCACCAGCGGGCGTCGAGTTGTTTCACCCGGCCCTGCCATTGGCGCCAGGCTGGATTGGGCTCTGGCGAGGGTTGGGGTTTCGGGTTTGGAGGGGAGGCGTCGTCGATTGCCAGCACCTCCATTTCAATCGGCTCATTCACGCGGCGAACATGGGGGAGGCCAGACGATCACGCAATGCGAAGACCGGGTGGATTTTGGAAGCACTTGGGCTCCCGCTCAGCCCTTGATTTCCATCAGCATCTGCGGGTTGTTCGGGAACTTTTTCAGGAAGAACAGCAGGCGCTCCATGGCCTCGACCGGACGGTGCCCCGAAAGGCCGCGGCGGATGAGGTAGATCTTGTGGAGCATGTGTTCGGGAAGCAGCAGCTCCTCGCGGCGGGTGCCGGACTTGAAGATATCGACGGCCGGGTAGATGTAGTTTTCCGCGATCTTGCGGTCGAGGACGAGCTCCATGTTGCCGGTGCCCTTGAACTCCTGGAAGATCGCCTCATCGGCCTTCGAGTTGGTTTGAATCAGTGCGGTGGCGAGGATGGTGAGTGAACCACCGCCACGGGTGTTGCGGGCGGCGGCGAAGAGGCGTCGTGGGATTTCCAGGGCACCGACCATCAGGCCGCCGGACGCGATGCCGCGATTGTGACCGCCACCACCGCCGCCGTGGTTGTAGGCGCGGGCGAGGCGGGTGATGGAGTCCATCAGGAGAAAGACGTCCTTGCCGCCCTCGACGAGGCGCTTGGCGCGTTCGATGGCGAGTTCGGCGATGCGGCAGTGGTTGCGAGAGCCGTCGTCGTTTGAGCTGGCGTAGATCTCCACGCCGGGCAGGGCGCGACGGAACTCGGTGACTTCCTCCGGTCGCTCATCGACCAGCACGATCATGAGATGCATCGTTTCCTCATACTTCTCGCGGATGGCCTCGGCCATGTGGAGGAGCAAGGTGGTCTTGCCGGAGCGGGGAGGGGACACGATGAGTCCGCGCTGGCCGCGACCGACGGGGGCCATCAGATCGACGACGCGGGTGGTGAAACGTTCCGGCGTGGTTTCGAAGCTGATCCGTTTGGTCGGGTTGATCGCCTTGAGTTCCTCGAAGAGTGGCAGCTTGCGGGAAATTTCCGGGTCGAGGTCGTTGATCGAAGTGATCTCGATGAGTTGCGGACCGCGTGGTCCTTCCTGGGCGATGCCATGAATCCAATGGCCGACGCGGAGGCCGAACTTGCGGACGTGTTCCGGCGAGACAAAGACGTCGTCGCGGGCCTGTTCGAAGCGCTTGGCGGGAAGGCGGAGAAATCCGAAGCCCTTCGGCGCGAGTTCGAGCATGCCGTTGACCTCGACTTTCGGACCGCTGAACTGCGGTGGGGCGGGGCGGCGCTCGGCTTGTTCGTGCTGCTGATTCGGATGCTGCGGACCCTGACGTGGGCCTTGGTTTCCGGGGTTCTGGTTTTCTCCGTCCGGGCGCGGTTGCTCATTCGAGAACTGGCGGTCGCGACGGCGCTTGCGCTTCTCGCGACGGCGCTTGCTGCGGCTTTCCTGCGGTCCGCCCTGGCCCTGGGGCTGGTTCTGTGGTTGCGGGTGGCGTTGCTGGGGAGCTTGGCTTTGGGGGCCCTGTTCGCGGGCTTGCGGTGCTTGCGGCTGAGGTTCGCGCGGCGGGCCGTCGGGTCCTCGATGCTGGACGCGACCACCACCGGGAACCCGGCCGAAGCGCTGTTGTTGTTGGCCGTCTTCGGAGGGAGGCTGGGGTGCTGGAGTTTCCTGTCGTGGCTCGCTGCGTTCTTCGCGTTCGCGAATCGGCTCTGGGGCGGACTCGACCACGGGCTTTGCGCGGGCGGTGGGCTTGGGTTTCGGGGCCTCCTCGACCACTGGATCCGGCACGACCTTCGCGGCACGAGGCGCGGCCTTTTTCGCGGCTTTTTTTGCAGGTGCTGCGGGTGCTGGAGCGGCGACCTCGCTCTCGACGACTTTCTTGACGGCCTTCTTCGCGGCTTTCTTGGCTGCGACGGGTTTGGCTTCGGCAGGCTCAGGCTCGACTGCCTTGGCGGCGACTTTTTTGGCGGCCTTCTTGGCGGCTTTTTTCGCGACCCGTTTCGGAGCAGCGTCGGATTGGCCTGAGGACGTCTCATTGGGAGGAAACGGCAGCAGGGCGTCTTCGTTGAAATTCTGGGTCATCCGATGATGGGGGAAGTGGGATCGCGCGCGGCGGGTTTTGGAAATTCAGGCGTCGAGATGTTCGATCAGGTCGTCGGCGACTTCGAAATTGGTGAACACATTGAGGGTGTCATCGTAGTCGTCGAGCAGGCCATAGAGTTTGAGGACTTGCTTCGCGGTCTCCAGATCGCCGACGACGGTCGGGTTCTGGGCGATGGAAACGAGTTTCTCCGAGACGGGCTTGTAACCGGAGCTGCGGAGGGAGTTGGCGATGGTGCCGAGTTCGTTCGGGGCGGTGTAAACGACGTGCTCGGATTCATCGCTGAGCACGTCATCGGCACCGGCCTCGATCGCGGCGATGAGGAGGGTTTCCTCGGGCAGTGAGTCTGCGGGAAATCGGAGCTCACCCTTGCGGTCGAACTGATAGGCGACGCTGCCGGGCGTGGCGACGCTACCACCATTCTTGGTGAAGATGGTGCGGAGGTCGGCGGCGGTGCGGTTGATGTTGTCGGTGGCCATTTCGATGATGAAGGCGATGCCGGAGGGGCCGTAGCCTTCGTAGGTCACTTCCTGGATGGCGGCACCGCCGAGTTCGCCGGTGCCTTTTTTGATGGCGCGATCAATGTTTTCCTTCGGCATGGAGACCGCCTTGGCGTTGTCGATGGCGGTTCGCAGCCGAGCATTCATGGACGGATCTCCGCCACCGGCGCGGGCAGCGAGTGCGATTTCATGAGCGCACTTGCTGAATACCTTGCCTTTGATGACATCGACGCGGGCCTTGATGTGCTTGACCTTGGACCACTTGTTGTGACCGGCCATGAGGGTTTGGGACGGAGGGTGAAAGTGAGGATTGGAAAAGGCTCCGGGTGCACGCGTGCCTGGCCGGAAAGCCATTGCGAAAGGGCCGGAGAGTCAGAAACCTGCCGTCTGCCACGATGCGAGACACAGGAGAAGGAAACCCCGCGGGCGGTTCAGGAAAGAAACCCGACACCCAATCGAACCAACGTCGATAGAATGCGTTTGGCCGGATTCCTTGGCAACTCCAAATTTTAGCGGCGGCATCGGGCGGCCAGCCGGGTGGAAATTCGCCCCGGAAATGTATCGCCCGGTGGCAGGTTCCCGGTTGACCGTTGTGACCTCGGGCGACTAGTTAAGCGCCGCACATCGCACTTACCATGAAGGACCCCATCACCGTCTCCATCACCGGAGCCGCTGGCCAGATCGGCTACGCGCTTCTTTTCCGCATCGCATCCGGCTTCGTCTTCGGTCCCGATCAACCGGTGAACCTCCGGCTTATCGAAATCGAGCCCGGCCTCCCCGCGCTTCAGGGCGTGATGATGGAGCTCGATGACTGCGCGTTTCCGCTGCTCAACAGCGTGATCGGAACTGCGGATCTCGATGAAGGATTTGCAGGCGCCAACTGGTGTCTCCTCGTGGGCTCGGTGCCGCGCAAGGCCGGAATGGAACGCGCGGATCTTCTCGGCATCAACGGCAAGATCTTCACCGGCCAGGGCCAGGCCATCGCCCGCAACGCCGCCAAGGATGTGCGCGTCCTGGTGGTTGGAAACCCCTGCAACACCAACTGCCTGATCGCGATGAGCAACGCCTCCGGCATCCCGGCCGACCGCTTCTTTGCGATGACCCGCCTCGACGAGAACCGCGCCAAGAGCCAGCTCGCCCAAAAGGCCGGCGTCCATCAGTCGAAGGTCACCAACCTCTGCATCTGGGGCAACCACTCCGCCACGCAGTATCCGGATTTCACCAACGCCAAGATCGACGGCAAGCCGGTCACCGAGGTCATCACCGACCACGAGTGGCTCAAGGGCGAATTCATCGCCACCGTCCAGCAGCGCGGTGCCGCCGTCATCAAGGCCCGCGGGCTTTCCTCCGCTGCTTCGGCTGCAAATGCCGCGATCGATACCGTGATGAGCCTCATCACTCCGACTCCGGCCGGTGACTGGCACTCCGTCGCCGTTTGCTCCGATGGCTCCTACGGCATCGCCAAGGGCATCATCGCCTCGATGCCGATCCGCACGATCGAGAACGGCAAGTGGGAAGTCGTCCAGGGCGTGCCGGTCGATGCCTTCAGCCAAGGCAAGATCGACGCCACCATCGGAGAGCTTCTCGAAGAGCGCGATGCGGTGAAGGACCTGATCCCGGGCTGATCACTCGCCATGTTTTACGGAAAGCGGCCGTCGGG
>JAIYDT010000385.1 GCA_027487355.1 Verrucomicrobiaceae bacterium | reverse complement strand
GCGGAGCCTTATACGCAGGCTTGTCCCGTGTCCGAGCGGAGCCGCCGTGTACGGACCCGTACGCACGGTGGTGTGGGACCCGTGGCTGGCTCTAGCAGTCAGTCACGGGGACCCGATTCTCCATCTTATTGGTATTTGAGGTGGGAAAAGTGTATTCGCATGTGAACCCACTTCGTAGCATCTTGGGTCAGGGGGAAACCACGCTCCAGTTCGAGCTGATCGCTCGGAATTCGGTATTTATTGGATCGAACGGAAACATAATCGAAGCCATCCAAACTACCCATGTAAAGGTGATTGAAACCTATTTCGTCTTCAGGGTGACTCAGTATCTCACTCTCGACAAATTCGTAGCGATTCGCCTCCTTCGCTTTGGGTGGGCTTGAAACTTTGTTGGAGGTTGAGGTGGCTTCTGGCTTGGGCACTTGTTTAGAGCTCTTGGGTTGGCATGACATGAAAATCAGGCTAGTCAGCAGAAACGTGAGGTATGTTGAAATCTTCATTTCTTTGGAGAACGTCAGATGTGCGCCAACCGGCGCGGTTGAATAGATGTTGAAATGAGATTGAAAAGCTTATGGCCGGTTGGTGCGTCATGACTTGTTCGGCCGGGGTTTACGAGGTGATTCTGTATGGGATCCCGCCCATGCTAGAGATGCCACAATCTGTTGGGGATTCTTTCCCGCAGTGCTTGCACAGCAAGTGAATCCGGCAGTCTCTGGTAAAATAGCTGCCAGCGCCACGTCCACAGGATGAGCAGGAAAGCTCGCAGAGCCTTCGATGGTGCCCGTAAACCTTTGGGAAACCGATGAATAAAATGACGATCACGACCCATAAGCTTTGCAACCAAAGTGCATTGAAGAGGGAGCCAAAAGTAAAGAGGATGCCGTTGACGCCCAATACCCAGATGGTAGTCCTTAGTGATCCTTGAAATATCTGAGCTCGAAGCTTGTCAGCGCAAACAACGAGATGATCGGGGGTGCTCATGATTGGTTAAGCCGAACGTTTGATATGCTCCTACGGGCGTGATTGAAAAGAAAATGGATTGAAATTGAGTTGCTTATGGCCCGTTAGGAGTCACGGCTTGTTCGATTCTTCTGTTCATGAGATGATGTCAATGATCCTGCCACCCTGCATTCTCACTGGACCTTGACTGCCGGGATTCTGACTCAAGTGCTCGTCGAGGGCACGGAAGCAATCGTCCAGCATCTCAGTCAACAGGTCAAAATCTGAAGTCTCGAAATACTCGCCCTCGTCGATCACTGATAAAATCTCGAAATGAGGTTCTAAGGTCCGAAGCAGATCCACAATATCAACGTGAACTTCAGGAGGCGCGAATTGGGTCTTGCAGTATTCCTGGATAAAAAGCTCCTCATCAACCTCGAATCGAAATGGATCGGCGTTCTGATCTGGCTGTAGCTCGACTCCTCGCGTCCGTCCGGTGTAGTCCCAATCTTCTTCGTTCTGAACCCGTCCGAGAGTCCTTATCTCATCGGCAATCTCCACCATCGGCCATCCACGTTCGGTCGCGAATTGGCGCAGCTTAGAAATGCAGGCTTCGTAGTCAGAAGCACTGCGAATACGGCCTTCAAAGTGTATTGTTACTCCCATGGTATTTTAGTCCAACAGTAGAATTCGTAGCACCCCGACAGGTGATATCAAGCAGGGATGGCTGGTGGGGACGTTGTGGCAACTGGTTGATTTTTCGAGTGTTTTTCGTGAGGGCATGCGTCTATCCGCGGCTTTGGGGACGAATCTTTCGGGGTGGGTGGAGGGGGCGGATAGACGCACGTGATGGGGCGGGGTTTCCGGGTGGGAAACCGGATTCCGGGACTCAGGCGGGGGGCTGGGTGGGAGTTTCGGGGCCGGATTCTTCGGGCTCGCCGGGGCGGAGGGCGTTGAGGTCGTCTGGCTGGTGGGACTCTCACGCTGTGAATTCAGGATGCGGAAGGGGTCACTTCTTGGGATGTGAAGGGCTTGGAAATGGTTGAAGTGTCACCATTTGATCCAATAGGGGGCTTCCTCAGGCGGAAGGGCAGGGTGGGCAGGCCGGGATCCTCGCGGGTTCAGCGTTGACCCGCTTTCACTGAAAGGGGGGCGTTGGTTCGACGCTTCGGGTCAAGGCACCCACCTTCCTCCATGACCGTGGGAGGCCGGTGTTTACGGGCTTGCGGGTGGATCAAGCGTGCGCATGGTCAGCACATGGAAACGGAGAAACCGAAGCGCAAGCTCTGGGTGGTGGTGCTGTTGTGCACGATTCCGCTGTGGCTGCTGGTTTCCGGAGGCTTCGGAATCTGGGGCTATTTCCGGGCACAAAAGGCGGAGCAGAAGAAGGAGTCCGCCCGCTTCGCCACCGTGGTGTCGGCTTCGTCGCTGGCGGATGATTTCAGGAAACTCACCGTCATCATCGGGCCGAGGAGTCCAGGGATCGAGGACGGCAAGGGACTGACTCGTGCCGCTTCCTGGATCGAAGGACTTCTGGGCCCGTCCAATACCGGCTACAAGGTCCAGGCCGAGCAGGTGTCGGAAGCCGGCGGTTGGCCGATCCTTCGCATCGACCTCCAGGGAGGCGAGGACACGGCCGCACCGCTGTGGATCCTGAGCCCTTACGATGCCCCGGCCGATGCTGAGGCCTTGGCGGATGCGTCGAGTGCCGTCGTGGCCACGATCGCCGCCGCGCAGGCGATCGCAGGGGAAAAGCCGTGGCGGCCCGTGCG
>JAIYDT010000418.1 GCA_027487355.1 Verrucomicrobiaceae bacterium | reverse complement strand
TTCCAATGCTCACCCAGCCGTCATGTCCCATGAGGCGGTGATCCGGGAGGAGGCGAGACGAACCCGTGCCACCATGTGGAAAGTGGCCCTGGTCGTCATTGCCTGCGTGATTCTATCCCCTTTCCTTTTCGTGGCCGCTCCCGTGTTGGCCGTCATCGTCGGGGTTCTTTGCCTCGCCGGACTGGGCGGTGCCGTCGTCGGCAAGTGGTTCGCGCGTCGCAGGGAAATGCGCCTGCTGGGCGAGATCTGGCAACGCGACGACAAGGTGGTTCCCATCCATCGCGACAAAGCCGCCTCCGAGGCCGACGTCTTGCGCTGAGTCCATCCTGCGGGACCGCATTTCCACAGGCCGCCCGTGGAATCGGATGGCCTTGGGGAAATTTAGAGAATAACCCTCGGCGCGGACGCTTTCCTGAAGATCGCGTCCGCCCCGGTCCACCCTGCCTTTCCGTTCATGAAACCTGCCCTTTTCCGCCGTGCCGCGCTTGCCGCCGTGGCCCTTGTGTCCTTCAGCCAGGCCCGCGCCGATCAGGCGGACTTCAACGCGGTGGGTCGCCAGGTGGCGATCATGCTGCAGAACTCCCACTTCGCCCGGCTGCCCTTCAATGAGGAAACCAGCCGCCGCTTCCTGGCCGACTATCTGAAGCAGCTCGACCCGTCGAAGATGTACTTCACGCAGAACGACGTGGACCGTTTCAACGAGCTCTATGGCGACTCGGTCTTCAAGATGCTGGTGGGCAACAAGTCGATGGAGCTGGCCAAAGACGTCCACGGGACCTTCAAGAGCCGGGTGACCACCCGGGGCGAGATGGCGAAAAAGTTCCTCAAGGAGGAGGAGCTGGATTTCACCACCACGGAGACCGTCGCCCGCAAGACCGATGACCTGCCGTGGCCGAAGGATGATGCGGAGGCCGACAAGCGGGTCCGTAACATGCTGAAGGAGGCGGTCCTTTCCGAGATCGTCGTCCGTGATTTGCAGAGCAAGATGGCGAAGGATCAGGGCAAGCCGGATCCGACCCAGAGCGAGGTGCCGCCGAAGGAAAAGGTCACCCTGCGTTACGAGCGCTATCTGCGTCTGGTGAAGGATGCCGCGGACGAGGACGTCGCCGATGGATTGCTGCAGGCGGTTTCCCGCTCCCATGATCCCCACACCGACTACATGATCGAGCGCGAGGCCAGCCGCTTCAACGACAGCATGCGCAACGAACTGGTCGGCATCGGGGCCGAGCTTCGGGCCGACGATGATGGCACCACCCGCATCATGGGCCTGATGATCGGCGGGCCGGCGGACCGCGAGGGCACGATCCAGTTGCGCGATCGGATTCTGGAGGTCGATACGGACAATTCCGGCACCTTCACCGACATCAAGTTCATGGACCAGTACAAGGTCGTGGACCTGATCCGAGGCAAAGCCGGGAGCACGGTGCGCCTGAAGGTCCAGCCCGCTGCCGCCCCTGCGGGCGAAACGAAGATCGTGGTGATCCCGCGAGGCAAGGTCGAGATCAAGGGCACGCAGGCCAGTGCCGGCATCCTCGACACCAAATCGGCCGATGGCGCTCCCCGGCGACTGGGATGGATCACGCTGCCGTCGTTTTACGCGGACTTCAGCAATTCCCGGATCCGCTGCGCGAAGGATGTGGAGGGATTTCTCAAGCGTCTCGTCGATGAGAAGATCGACGGCCTCGTGTTCGACGTGCGCGACAACGGCGGCGGCTCGCTGGAGGAAGTCCGCCGGATGACCGGATTCTTCATCGGCAAGGGTCCGGTGGTGCAGGAGAAGACCACGCTCGGGCAGGTGAAGGCCTCGGATTCCGATGACCAGGAGGCCATTTACAAGGGACCGATGGTGGTGCTGATCAACAAGGCCAGCGCCTCGGCCAGTGAGATCCTCGCCGGAGCCCTTCAGGATCACAATCGGGCCGTCATCGTCGGGGATTCCTCCACCTTCGGAAAAGGGACGGTGCAGGAGGCGCTCGATGTCTCGAAGATGCTGCCATTTTTCTCGGCCCGTGATGGGGCGGGCATGCTGAAGCTGACCACCCGCAAGTTTTACCGGCCCTCCGGCTCCTCGACGCAGTTGGAGGGCGTGGCCTCCGACATCGTGCTGCCTGGACCGGCGGATTCGATGGAGTTCGGCGAGTCGTTCCTGCCGCGGGCCTTTCCGCATGACTCGATCAAGCCCGCGCCGGGCCTCGAGCCCCTGGATCGCAGCCTGCTCTATCTGCCGCGCCTGAAGGAACTCAGCGAGAAGCGGGTCAAGGAAGACAAGGATTTCGCTTACTATGCCGAGGACGCCAAGCGCTCCGAAGAGATTCGGAAAAAGAATTCCGTTTCGCTCAATCTTGAGGAGCGCCGCAAGGAACTTATGGAGCTGGACGCCCGTCTCAACGCAAGGAACGCCGAGCGCCGTGAGCGATTCAAGGCCCTCGCCGCTGCTGATGCGGAGAAGATCAAGCTGTCCAAGATCACCCTCGCCGATCTCGCAGCCGGAGCAGCGTTCCACGCCTTCGATCCCACCAAGGAAACCGCCGACTACCTGCGCCGGGCCAAGGATCCGGTCGCGGAGCTCAACGACACCCCCGAGTGGCCCAGCGGGCTGGATCCGATCAAGCGCGAAGGGTTCAATGTGCTGATGGACCTGGTGAATCTCACCAAGGCCGGAGAGGTCGCGGGGCAATCAGGAAAGAAGGACTAAGCTGCGGGGTCCTCCGGGGCCTGCGGCTTCGGCTCCACCAGGCTGCCGCCCTTCAACAGGCGGCAGAACTCCTTCTTCGTCGCGCTGAGGTGCTCGCCCGCGCCGTCCTCGAGGTCCGTGATCTTTTTGTACTCCACGCCGAAGCGTTCCAGGATTGTGATCCGGATGTAGCCTGATTTCGTGCGCCAGAGCTGGCCTTGCTGCAATCTCATGCCGGACGATGGCCTGCTGCGGACCGCATGACCAGCCTTGCGTCTGACGAAACATTTCCCTCAGGCTGACGGTATCGGATTTCCCATGAAACACCTCCTGCTGCTCGCCCTGATCCCGACCACCCATGCCGCTGAGGTGGCCTTCACCAAGCAGGTCGTTTCCGAGGAATTCGTCGCGGAGGGAGCGGCGGTCGCGGACTTCAACGGCGACGGGCAGAAGGACATCGCCGCCGGACCCTACCTCTGGCTCGGGCCGAAGTTCGAGCAACGCCAGACCTACACCACCCCTCCGGCCGCGCCCTACGACGGCGCCAAGGGCTACTCGGAGTATTTCCTGGCCGACAGCGCCGACCTCAACAGCGACGGCAAGGCGGACATCGTCGTCTTTGACTATCCCGGCAAGCAGACCTGGGGCTTCCTGAATCCCGGCAAGCCCGGTGAACTCTGGACCCGCTACCCGCTGCTCGACTCCACCGATGGAGAATCGCCCGCCCTCGGCGATGTCACGGGCGATGGCAAGCCCGAGATCCTCGCCCTCAGCGGCGGCTCGCCCGGCTACGCCGAAATTCCCTGGGGCAAGTCCAGCGAGCCCGCGAAATTCCAAGCCGTGGCCCCGTCCGATCCCAAGCGCTACCAACGTTACACCCACGGCTACGGAGCCGGCGATCTCAACGGCGACAAGCGCGTCGATCTGTTGGAAAAGGACGGCTGGTATGAGCAGCCCGCAGAGGCCGGAAAGCCTTGGACCTTTCACCCGGAGAAATTCAGTCCGCCCGCCCAACGCGGCGGGGCGCAGATGCTGGTGTTCGATGTGAATGGCGATGGACGCAATGACGTGGTCACCGCCTACAATGCCCATGAATACGGACTCGGCTGGTTCGAGCGGACGGCGGACGGCCATTTCACCGAGCACCAGATCCTGCCTCCGCAGGCAGACAAGACGCCGGGAGCCGTCAGTTTTTCCCAGCTCCACGCCCTGGCGGCAGCCGATTTCAACGGCGATGGCGTCACCGACTTCGTCACCGGCAAACGCCATTGGGCCCATGGCCCCAACAATGACCCGGAGCCTAACAGCGACTCGGTCCTCTACTGGTTCGAGACCAAACGAGACGGCAAGGGCGGCGCGGAAATCATCCCCCACGAGATCGATCGCCGATCCGGAGTGGGCACGCAGGTCACCGCCACCGACGTCAACGGCGACGGCAAGACCGACGTCGTCGTGGCCAACAAGAACGGCGTTTTCGTGTTTCTTCAGAAAGCCCCGTGATCGTCGGGATCTCAGGCCTTTTCCGGAGTCACCTGGCAGAAGCCGTCGCGCCACCGCACGCGCAGGGGCAGGTCGTAAAGCTCGGAGAGATTCGCGGAAGTGAGGGCCTTTCGCGGCACGGCGTCGGCAAACACGCGCCCCTGTTTGAGCAGGATCACGCGACTGATCTCCGGAGGGATCTCGGAAGGGTGATGGGTGACCCAGATCACTCCCCGACCCCGACGAATCAGCCCGCGGACCACGGCGATGAACGCGAAGGCTGATGGGAAATCGAGGGCGGTCGTCGGCTCGTCGAGCAGCAACGCTTCGGGCTCATGGACCAGGGCGCGGGCCAGTAGAAAGCGCCGACGCTCGCCGGACGAAAGCTCACCATACGCTCTAACAGCAAGATCCTCGACTCCCGCCAGCTCCATGGCTTCGCGGGCACTCTGACGTTCGACTTTGGAAAATCGCATCCAGCGGGTGACTCCGAAGGCCCCGCGCAGGGACGAAAGCACGACGTCGGCTGCCGGTTCCTCGGGATCGAAGCGCTGCGCCTCTTCCGGTGAAACCAGCCCGAGCCGGTGACGCAGATCCTCGAGCGACCACAGATCTTCGCCAAACAATCGCGCGACCGAACCGGGCTCCGCCGCAGCTCGCAGCTCACCGGTGATCAGTTTCAGCAGCGTGCTCTTGCCCGCGCCGTTGGGGCCGAGGATCGCCACGCTTTCATCACTGCGGACCCTCAGCGCGAGATCATGAAACACCCGCTGGTCGCCGCGCCAGACATCGGCGTGAAGGAGTTCGAGCATCAAGGACACCCCGAAACACAAGCGGCTTCGCCGGCCTCAGGGAAGTCCCATCCTCGATTTGGGTGTCAAACCCTCGGCCTTCTGTTTTGGTTGGAGCGGGCAGGATGTGACTCATCCGGTGGCCATTCCTCCCTTCTGCCGACTGCTGCTCGAAGCCATGACTCTCATCGGACCTGGCTCAGACCCAGGCCTTGCAAGGCACCCGATCCACCGGGTGAACCGTGCGAGCTGCACGATCCCGCGCCTCTCGATTTCCTCCCACCGCGGCCGACCCGGCTGATCCTGAACGGGTTGATCCTTGTCGGCGCGTTTGGCCTTCATCCTGCGAGGACTGAGAGTGGGGAACCGCCATTCCGCGTTCGCCCAACCCATATTCCAATGAAAACAAGATTCCTGATTCCAATGCTGCTGCTTCCCGCCCTCGCCCTCCTCGCCTCGTGCAAGGAAAAGGGTCCGGCGGAAAAGATCGGCGAGCAGATCGACAAGTCCGCCGAGAAGGTCAAGGACGCCGTCGATCCAAAAGGCCCGGTCGAGAAAGCGGGCGAGAAAGTGGACAAGGCGCTCGGCAAGTGAGGCGCCGTTCAAACTGCCTTGATATCATTTGATCCCGTGAACGAGCGGGAGTCCATTCATCCTGCGGGAACTCCCGCACCGACTCATCCCATCCATCATGAAACTTCCAATTCCTCCCCACACCAACGCCCTTGCCCAACGGGTCAGGGAAGACCTCCATTTGCTGTCCGCCGACACCCGGACGCTCCTGCGCCGCGCACTCGCGGACGACCTTCCCTCCGCCGGAAGGCAGATCCTCCATGCCGCCACCGATGGCCTTGATCGCGGAAAATCATGGCTCGCCTCGGGATCGCGCGCCATCCGTCGTGATGAACGCACGCCCTTCGTGGCAGGAGCGGTCGGATTTGCCGTGCTCGCAGGAGTTGCCTGGTGCCTGTGGTCGAAGTCCGGTTGCTGCACGCGGAACCAGCACCTCGCCGACGAGGAACCGCTTCCAGACTTCGGCGAGTAGTCCGTTCAAGCCGGTGGCAGATTCTTGTGCGAGCCGTCGCACAAGGGCGGGGTGCCGGTGTGCTTGCACTGGCACCACCAGACGGTCGTTTTTTCCGCGACCTCGAATTTCACCGGCTGCAGGCCGGTTCCCTTGTGGGAGCCGTCGCAGAACGGTTGATGGGCCGAGCGACCGCAGGAACACCACCAGTGGACGCCGGCCTCGACTTCAAGTCCGAGGGGCTTTCGATCACAAACAACAGGTTCTTCCGCCATCCGCTCACAGTGCCACAGCCACCGGGGTCGGGCAATGATGGAAACCTCCGAACGGCTGATCTTTCTGAAAAGCCCGCTGCGGTGAGGTTGCCAGGGTGGCGTGAGACAGCGGAAAGTCGCCACGCCGGAAGG
This sequence comes from Verrucomicrobiaceae bacterium, assembly GCA_027487355.1. Taxonomy (GTDB): domain Bacteria; phylum Verrucomicrobiota; class Verrucomicrobiia; order Verrucomicrobiales; family Akkermansiaceae; genus Luteolibacter. The sequence continues at coordinate 1,332 of JAIYDT010000418.1, read as the reverse complement.
AAATGCGGTTTGATTGGGATATCCGCCGGAACCGGGACGTAAGGTGCCTGACTCCGACATTCCGCGCATGGTGAAGTGGCTCGTTTTTTCATTGCTGACGCTCAGGACCTGCGCGGCAGACTGCTTTGAGCAATGGGACCGCAGGCCGGCGGTCGAGTGGAACCGCTGCTTTCGTCTCGAATCAGGACCCTGGGCCGCGCGGGTTTCGGGATCAACGGGGCTCGAACGGATCCCGTTGATGGAGAACCTTCCCGGCTTTGATTGCCTGAGTCCGAGAATCGCGGAGCTGCGGTTGCTTTCGCTGAACCACCAGAGCGTGACCCATTACTGGCGCTCGCTGGACCGTGCCTCGGGGATCGCCACCAGTTCATTCGAGCAGAACGGGGCCAGGGTCACACAGCAGGTTTTCCTTTCAAGGGCTGAGAAGCTGCTGGTGGTCCACCTGCACTCGGACAAGCCCGGCACGCTCAGTTATCAAGTGGCCCTGGAACTGCCTCATGGCCGCAAGGCCCGCATCCGGGATCGACGCGAACTCGACTCGCGCGGTGTCCGTGCCTGGGTGCTGCCTTTTGAATCCGATGTGGAGACGACAGACCAGGGCCTCGCCGTGCGCGGGGAGGGAGAAATGATGATCCTCCTCGCCACCGGCAGCCGGCATGAACTGGACTCGCGCATGCCGGCACTGGGATTGAAGTATGACGGACGTGAGCGCTTTCCCGATCTCGCGAAGGTCTGGGCGGGGTTGTTCCGGGCGCAACAATCGGCGTCTGCACCGGGAGCGTCGTCTTCTTCGCACTCACCTGATGAATGAGTCAGAAGCGTTTCCGAACTGCCTGATTTTCGTGATGCTTCGTGTATCTCTTGGTCTTTATCCGAGGATCCAAGGTAAAAGGCCAAGTGTAACAGAGGATCGAAATCATCATCACCGATCAGCCGGATCAAAAGATGAGATTTGAAATCCTCCCAAACATCATGATGACTGGCCCCATGTCTCGTTCAGGGCTGAGTGACGCCCTTCAACCAGTTCTCAAGCAGGCCCGGCCAGGCCGGTGGAGCGGTGGCCCCACTCAAGCCGTATCCGTGGCCTCCCTTCGGAAAGAGATGCAGCTCGGCAGGCACCCCGTTGGCGCGGCAGGCCATGGCGAACTGAAGGCTGTTGCGGCAATCCACCGTGTCATCCGAAGTCGTCAGCAGGAAGGTTCGCGGCGTGGTCTTGCCAACCGCCTGATCGGTGGAGCAATGCCTCGCCAAGTCCGCAGCGGGCTCGGCTCCTAACAGCCGCTTCCTTGATCCCCCATGGGCCAGTGGCGGCTCCATCGAGATCACCGGATA
>JAIYDT010000485.1 GCA_027487355.1 Verrucomicrobiaceae bacterium | reverse complement strand
GTGGCGGCTACGGCGATGGTTTTCATCAAGGGCGGGCTTTCCGGATGAGGTTGAGTTTTTTCTGATGAAGTCCGGCTTCCAGACCAGCGGGGTAGCGGTGGGGATTGGCGAGACGTTTGATGGTGGGATTGAGTGCCGCAAGCTGTGCCTGACAGCGGGCGCGGGATTCCGTTAGATTGGGCAAACGGGCGACGAGTTTGCCGTCGCGGAAAAGCGGTTGCAGGAGATCCTCATGGACGGTTCCGGCAGGGACAGTCGTGTGGCGGAGGTTCTCCGTGGGATCGACGATGTTGCAGGGTTCCGGACACGGGAGTTCGGCATCGTAAATGGCATCCGCGAGGAAACGGCCATCTTGATAGAAACGGCGGACTTGTTGGAGTCCGGGCGTCGAGACCTTGATGACCTGCTCGCTGAGCTTGATGCGCGGCTGCCACTGGCCAGCGTCGTCGCGGATGGCGGCGAGTTTGTAGACCCCTCCGAGCGCGGCCTGGTCGCCGCCGGTGACGAGTTTGGTGCCGACCCCCCAGACGGTGATCTTTGCGCCCTGTTGCTTGAGGCTTTCGATCAGGCCTTCATCGAGGTCGTTCGAGGCGACGATGGCGGCATCCGGAAAGCCGCCTTCATCGAGGATGACACGTGCTTGTTGGCTGAGCCAGGCGAGGTCGCCCGAATCGAGCCGGATCCCTAACAGTCGATGGCCTGTCTCGCGGAGTTTCATCCCGGCTTTCACTGCATGGCGGACGCCTTCGAGCGTGTCGTAGGTATCGACGAGGAAGGTGCAGTTCCCCGGAAGCGCGGCGGCGTACTGTTCGAAGGCCTCCATTTCGGTCTCGAACGACATCACCCACGAATGCGCATGGGTCCCCTTGACTGGAATGCCGTAAACCTTGCCTGCGAGAACGTTCGAAGTCGTCGCGCACCCTCCGACGTGGGCGGCGCGGCTGGCGGCGAGCGCGCCATCCGGACCTTGTGCTCGACGCAATCCCATCTCAAGGACTGGTTCACCCCGCGCTGCCTGGCAGATCCGGGCAGCCTTGGTGGCGATGAGGGTCTGGAAGTTGATGATGTTCAGCAGGGCGGTTTCCAACAACTGGCACTGGAGGATCGGCCCGGTGATCCGGAGAATCGGTTGATGGGGGAAAACCAGCGTGCCTTCCGGGATCGCGTCGATGTTGACGGACAGTTTCAGGTCGCGCAGGTAATCGAGGAAAGCGGGCTTCAGCAGCGGAGCGTCCTCGGCGTCACGCAGTGTGCCGAGGTAGTCGATGTCATCGGTCTCGAAACGGAATCCCTTCAGCCACTCCACCGCACTGCCCAGCCCGGCGGCAACGGCGTAGCCTCCCTTGAACGGCAGCGTGCGGAAAAACAGATGAAACGCGGCCTCCTGCTCGGCCCGTCCGCTGGCGTGGTAGGCGGCGGCCATGGTGAGTTGATAGAGATCGGTGAGGAGTGGATTGTTCGTGTTCATGATGATCTGAGTTTTGCCAAGGGGTTATTTCGAAAAGGCTGCGTGAAAGGCATCGAAATTGGCCTGTTCCCGAGCCGAAGTGTAAACGGCGAACACGACACGCTGAAAGCGGCCATGATATCTTCCACCTTGCTTGAGAAGTTGTTCGAATGCATCTGCCACTGTCGCGGGATCGTTGCGGAAAACCCCGCAGCCCCAGGCTCCCAGCACCAGGTTTTGGATGCCATGAATCACCGCCAGGCGCAGAACCATCTCGGCCCGGCGTTGCAGGGTGGGGATGATTCCGGGAACTGCTTCCGGTTCATTGGCGGCCACCGCTCCGGCATTGGGGGCGGGCGAGGTGATTACCGTGGCGATGACCGGCTCCTCCAGCAGTGTTCCCTCATCATCTCGAATAAATGGAACGCCCGGCGATACAATCGCCAGATCCAGATAAAGGCAGCTCCGATGTTTGCGATTGAGTTCATAGTAATCCGGTTGTGTCAGCAGGCAGTCGTAAAGGCCGCTGGAGCGCGCCAGCGCCTCTTCCTGGGCCTGGGCACCGGTGAGAAAGCCGCCTCCCGGATTCTTGGCCGAGGCGAAGTTGAGGCACCCAAGATCGGTCGCTCCCTGCTGCTTGAGTCGTTGTAATGCGACAAAGGTGGTTTCGGGTGTCACTTCAACAGTTGCCCGGCCGGTGCCCGTAACAGACGGAAGAAGATCGAGAGCAGAGAGTTCGTGCAGGACAGTTCCGGTGCGAGCTGTCTGCATCTGGGAAGCGATGCCCACGGTGCGTCCTGAGGGCGAGGTGTATTGTCCGGCGGCGATGATCGCGACGGTTTCGGTGGCGATGGCCACACGTTGTTCTCGATTTTTCATAGATCGAAGATGAATCCCTTGCGGGTGAGTGATTGATACTTTCGCTGGTCAAAACGGAAGAGCTGCGCGGGCCTGCGGGAGGCGGCAGTGGTGGTTTCCTCCAGCGCGACCAACAGATCGAGAGCCAGCAGTTTTTTGCGGAAGTTCCGTTTGTCGAGCTCTCGGCCGAGGATGGCCTCGTAGAGCCCCTGGAGCTGGCTGAGTGTGAACTTTTTCGGCAGCAGCTCGAAGCCCACCGGCTGCCAGCGGATCTTCCCTCGCAGCCGGTCGAGCGCCGCTTTCAGGATCTCCGCATGGTCGAAGGCAAGTGTGGGAGTTTTCTCCGCTTCGAACCAGGCTGCATCGGCGGCATCGGTTGAGGCAGCGGGAACGTGATCAGTCCGGCGGACGAGGGCGAAGTAGGCGACGCTGATCACCCGTTCACGAGGATCGCGATGGATCTCTCCGAAGGTGTAGAGCTGCTCGAGATAGACTTCGCGCAGTCCGGTCTCTTCTTGCAACTCCCGGAGAGCGGCTGCATCCAGCGTTTCATCTGGACGAACGAATCCTCCAGGGAGCGCCCAACAGTTCAGGAACGGCTCGATGCCCCGGCGGATCAGCAGGACTTTCAAGGCTCCCTCGTCGAATCCGAACACGACGCAGTCCACGGTGAGCGCGGCTCTCGGGTAGAGGTAGGTGAAAGGCATAAAGTGCTTTTAAGTGTAGAAACGACACTTGTAAAGCGGTCTTGTTGAAATTCCTGATTGGGATGCCGATGATCGTTTCACTCATGCCGCAGCGCATCGATCGGGTCGAGCGAGGCGGCACGGCGGGCTGGCATGAAGCCGAAGAGAATGCCGATGACTGCGGAGAAGACAAAGGCGACCATGTTGATCTTCGGATCGAAGAGGAAGGGTACGCCGATCATTCCGGCAATGAAGTAGCAGCAGCCATAGGCAAGGGCGATTCCTGCCAGACCGCCGACGCAGGAAAGGGTCACGGCCTCCACCAGGAACTGGAGCAGCACCTCCCTCGCCCGGGCCCCGATGGCGAGGCGGATGCCGATCTCGCGGGTGCGTTCGGTGACGGAGACCAGCATGATGTTCATGATGCCGATGCCGCCAACGAGAAGGCTGACCGCCGCGACACAGCCGAGCAGCGTCGTCATCGTCTTGGTGCTGGAGCTCATCACCTCGGCGAGTTGCTGCGAGTCGAAAACATTGAAGTTGTCCTCCTCGCTGGCGCTGATCCTGCGGCGCTCACGCATCAGCGCGGCGACGTCCGCCACGATGTTGGCGGTGGGATAGTCCTTCTGGCCGGAGATCATCACCTGGTTGAAGTTCCTTCCACCCTGGCGACCTGAAAGGCGATGAATGACGGTGGTGTAGGGAGTGATCAGGTTGTCATCGAGATCGTCGCTGAAGCCACCCTGGCCTTTGGCCGCAGTGACGCCGATGACCTCGAGGGTCAGACTCTTCACCCGGACCTTGCTGCCGACAGGATCCACCCCTTCACCGAAGAGTTCCTTGCGAATGGTTTCCCCGATGACGCAGACCGGCGCGGATTCGGTCACTTCGGCATCCGTGAAAAACCGGCCGGTGCCGACTTTCCAGTTCGCGATGATGAAGTAGTTGGGCGTGGTGCCCTGGACGTCATACGTGCGGTTCCGATCCTGGTAGATGATGGGAGAGTTGTTGGAAACGAAGGGGGCCACCGACGCGATTCCGGGAACCTGATCGCGGATCGCCTCGACATCCTGCATGCTGAATTGAGGAGCTCCGCTGCTGCCCCAGCCCTGGCCGGGACGGACGACGAGCAGGTTGTTGCCCATTCTTGAAATCTGCTGCCTCACGGTCTCGGTGGTTCCCCGGCCGAGGGTGACGATCGTGATGACGGCAGCGACCCCGATGACGATCCCGATCACAGTGAGGAACGAGCGCATGAGATTCCTCCGGATTTCCCGGATGGCAATCAGCAGTGCGTTGAAAAGCATGGCGATCATGAGGGGAAAGAGACGCAAGACTTCAAGACGCAAGACATAAGACTGGAAGACGCAAGACGGGAAGATTCAAGACGCAAGACTGGGATGAAGAGGGGAAAGGCATGGGCTTGGTGAATTCTTATCTTGGGTCTTCCAGTCTTGCGTCTCCTTTGCGGGTCTTGTGTCTCATTGCTTCGTATCCGAAGAAATGAGCCCATCCCTCACGTTGATGATGCGTCGTGCACAGGCCGCGACCTCGTCCTCGTGGGTGACCATGATGATGGAGATGCCCCGATCTGCGTTGAGCTTGCGGAGGAGTTCCATGATTTCGACGGTGGTTTTCGAATCGAGGTTGCCGGTGGGTTCGTCTGCAAAAAGCGTGTCGGGCTTGGTGACGATGGCGCGGGCGATGGCGACGCGTTGCTGCTGGCCGCCGGAAAGCTCGGCCGGGGTGTTTCGCTCCTTGTTGGAGAGGCTGACCTGGGCGAGCGCCTCTCGGGCCATCTCGTGGCGCTGCTTTCTGGTGTAACCGCGGTAGAGGAGGGGAAGCTCGACGTTTTCGAGAGCCGAGGTGCGTGCGAGCAGGTTGAAGCCCTGGAAGATGAATCCAAGTGCGTGCCGGCGGAGCAGCGAGCGCTGGTCCTTGTTGAGATCTTCCACGGGAATGCCCTTGAACTGGTAGGACCCGGAGGTGGGGGTGTCGAGACAGCCCAACAGGTTCATGAGGGTTGATTTCCCCGAACCACTGGGGCCCATGATGGCGACAAACTCGCCACGATGGATGTCGAGGTCCACACCTCGAAGCGCGAGGAAGGCGGCGTCGCCCGTGCCGTATCGCTTGGTGATGCCGCGCAGCTGGATGAGCTTTTCAGCACTCATTCGGTCTTCGGCGGCTTGATGCTGATGATGACTGGCATATCTGCCGTCAGTTCACCTCCGGTGATTTCCGTGAAGCGTCCATCGGTGATGCCCAGGGTGACGGGGACTTCGGAAGGTGCGCCATCATTTAGAACCCAGACCTTGGGGGTGGAGTCGGACGAGCCTGCCTTGGGTGGCGGGGCACCACGCCAGCGGCGGCCACCCCCTGGGGAAAGACTTTGGACGAATGTGCGCTTGGTCGCGTCCGGCTTGCCGATGGAGGCGGCGACGACGGGATCAAATCGGAGGGCTGAATTCGGCACGACGAGGATGTCCTTCTTGTCCACGATGGCGATGTCCACTGTGGCGGTCATGCCGGGCCGGAGCGACAGATCCTCATTGGAAACCTCGAGTTCGGTGCTGTAGGTGACCGCCGTGTTGGAATTGGTAGCGCCCTCCTTCGCGGTGGTACCGGTTCCAACCGCACCGAAGGCCACTTTCTTGACCTTCGCGGTGTAGCTGCGCGCGGGCCAGGCATCGACGCTGAAGGTGGCAGTCTGTCCGACCTCGATGCGTCCGATGTCGGCTTCGGAGACGTTTACGAGCAGTTCCATCTTCTTCAGATCCTCGGCGATGGTGAAAAGCGTGGGTGCGGTGAAGGAGGCGGCGACGGTCTGGCCGACCTCGACGCTGCGGGACAGGACAATCCCATCCACGGGAGACATGATCGTGGCGACCTTCAAGTCACGCTC
>JAIYDT010000519.1 GCA_027487355.1 Verrucomicrobiaceae bacterium | reverse complement strand
TGGCGCTTTCGGGAAATTCATCGGCGAGCGCCCGGAGTTGTTGGTCCTGAAGAAAAGCGAGCAGTTCGCCGCCTTCCGCAAGTGGCGGAAGGAGCAGGGGTTGAATTGGGAGGGGAAGTGAACCCGGGGGCGGGGTGCCAACTCGGGATGGGCGGAGGGGGGAGAGATTGAACATTGAACATTGAACGTCCAACATCGAACGTCGAAGGGACCGATGGCGCAGAAATCTGCCCGCTAAAGCCAATAAGGGCTTTGCAGAATTGGCAATTTCAATATACCCACATTTCAAGAAAATGAACGAAACCATACTCGGTGCCGTGCTGGCTTTGTCAGGTGTATTACTTACCTTGATAGCAACACCATTATTGGATTGGTGGCGAGATCTGCTTGGCCGTCGAGCTACAAAAAAGGAACGCGAATTGCAAATGAAGCGAGAGGCCTACTTGCCGCTTGTTGCGGCGTATACCGAAGGAATGGGCTTGCTTGCTAGGATTCTTGCTGTTCCACCTGATAAACTGACTGAGATACGGCTTTCTCGTGAATCTGAGAATGCTCTGGCCATTAAGGATCTTGTGGTAAGTGGTGTAGTTCTCGAGACTACGGCTCAAGCGACAAAAGCCATGAACGCCGCGATTATGAAGATGATGGCCTTTAAGGCCAAGGAAAGCATGATGTCTGTCGATTTGACCAATGTTTCTAAACGAATCGACCAGCTCAATAAAAACAATGAAGAAATCCTTGGTCGTATGGAGGCATCGTCAGCTCCAGAGCCTGATTTCGTAATTAAGCTCCATTCTCGGTTTAAGGCTAATCAAGAAGAGTTGGAACTCCTTTTTGCTAGGCAAAAAGTTCTATTTGGTGATCAGCACAAGATACTCCAGGAAATTGGGGTCTTGCAGTTCGTGGAGATCGCTGGTCTAGGCGAGGCTGTGCTTCCAGCCATTATAGCGATGCGGAAAGATTTGGGCGTATTTACCGATGAGGAGCATATCCGGAGGATTTTTAAGACCAATCAAAGCGAAGTAGTAAAAGGTGCTAAAGGCGTGGTGGATGGTTTTTGGGATATGCTGCGAGAACACACAGAGAAGGACTGAAAGGCATATGCAATAAGCAGCGTTTTGGCAGAAATTCGGAGGACTTCGATCAGACTCGGGTTGATAACCCGCGTTCCGATTTGGTGGGTGAGCCCTTGGAGTGCGGTGGGAAACGCAGTGCCACGCTGCTTTTGCATGCGGCTTGGATGTTCATCTGACTTTGGGGTGGCAGTTCGTCGCCAGCGCTCGTGAAGTTACGACTTCGGGAGGTTGGGACGGACTGGATGCGTCTTGGAGGTTGTGGATCGGATTTGCATCTGAAAGCGGCGTGGCGTTTCACTTCCCGCCGCACTCCAAGGGGATTCTCTTGGAGCGGGACGCTCCAGAGACGGACTGGAGCTGGAAGCTCCAGCTACGGTTAAGATTCTGGGAGGGTGATTTCCAGGGTGTTGGGGCCGTCCACGAGGAGCTGATTGAAGGCGGAAACGTCGAGCGAGCGGCCTGTCGTGCGGTAGGGGTTTTCCGTGCAGGGGGTGCTTTCGAGAGTCTTGCCGTTGAGGATGATGGTCGTTTCCGAGCTGGGAGCATCGTGGCGGAAGATGACCTTGAGATCGTGGCCTTCCCAGAGGATCGAGGCGGTCATTTCCGGCAAGTTCGAGGGCAGGATGGGATCGAGGATGAGTCGGTCATAGCGCCTGCGGATGCCGAGGATGCGGCTTCTCACAAGGTAGCAGAAGATGCCGGGGCCGCTGGAGTAGAGACGCCAGCCACCGGCGACGGGGACCTTGCCCTCGACGATTTCCGGGTAGCGTTCGGCGGCTTCGTAGCGGTCGTGGACCTGGGCATCCGAGCTGCTGAAATAGAGGTTCGCCTGACGCGGCAATGCATGGGGCACGGCCTCGGTGACGCCGACGGGATTGATCTGCTGGAGTCCTTTCCAAAGCGCATCCGACTCGCCGAGAATGGAGAGCATTTCCAGGTAACGGAGGTGGGCGTGGGTGTAGAAGACGCCGATCTCGCGCGAAAAGGCGGCGGAGCTTTCGGCGCGCTCGAAGATGTCGCGCGGCCCCCCGCGATACTGCGTGGGTCGATCCATGAGGCGGGCACCGTCGGCGGCGAGCAGGTGCTGGCGGATGATGGCGAGATGCTTCATGGCTTCTTCCTTCGTAAAGAGGCCTGAAATGATGGCGCGCTTCATCGGCAGGAGACGGTGATGGATGCCGGTCTCGGTGTCGGCCGGATGGAGGAGGGGGCGGCCGGACTTTCCATCGTCATCGAAGACGAAGAACCCGCAGGCGATGCCATCGGGCAGGAGCCAGCGATGGAAGTCCTCCTTCACGGCGTCCGCGAATCCTGCGACGCCGGGGATGGTTTTTCCGGAGTGCTTTTCGAGGGTCTCCAGTCGACGCAGGACCTGATAAGAAAGCGCGACCGTCCAGGCGCTGACCATGTGCTCTCGGAGTTCTGGGCGGGCGGGCTGGAGGGAGTCGTCCCAATCGCCTTCGCCGTATCTGAGCAGCGAAGTGCCGGGGAAGCATTGCTGGCGCATCCACGCAACGGCGGCGGCGGCGTGATCGAGGATGGAGCTGGGCTTTCCAATCGGACGGGCGGTGTTGGCATCGGTCCAGTCAACGGCCTCGTCGAGGAAGGCGAAATCGGAAGTGGCTTCGAGGTAATCGCAGAGCGCCTTGAGCGGCCAGAGCGGGATGTCGCCATGGCTGTGCCGCTGCTGGATCCAGCCAAAGGGTGCGAGCATGTACCACTGCGGCCAATCGCCGGTGCCGTCGTATTGATGCAGGAAGACGTCGGCGATGGTGGCACGGGCGATGTCGGGTCGGTCGATGGTGAGAAGCAGTTCGATCGAGCCCTGGGTGACATCGCGCACGCCCCAGGCGCCGCCGTTCCATTGTTCGAGTCCGTGGGGGACGCTGTAGTGGATGATGCCGTTGTGGATGAACCAGGGCAGGATCGAGTCGAGGTGATCGACCGTTGCCTCACCCGCAGCGGAAACCCGTAGAGCGGAGTTGGCGGCGGACCAGACCGGCTTTCCGATGGCGGCGGCCAGGGGGCGCGTGGAGCCGGAAAGTTTCAGCACGAGGCCGATGGCGGGCTTGGTTTCGTAAACGAGATGCGTGGTGGCGGCATGCTCGAAGCCGAGTAGCTCCGAGCCGCCGACGCGTGCGATGAGCGAGGGATCGGTGGGCTCGACGGTGAAGCGGGCCTCGGGGAAATGCTTTTTCGCGAGTGAATCGGGCCCGGCTTCGACGGTCGCGTGGGTGCCATCGAGTGTGAGCGTGGCGTCCCCTTCGCCCTCGCGTTCGCCGCCGACGAGGCCGTGGCTGATGACGAACTCCAGCGGCTCGCCTTCGATCAGGCGGATGGTGGTGGTGGCTTCCGGCGACTCGGTGGAAACGCGGGTGATGACCTTGATGATGTGGTTCTCGAGGCGATAGATCCAGCGGCAGGCTGTTAGAGACATCGCGAAGGTCGAGGGGATGCCAAGCCAGGTGATGCCGTCCGGCGTGCGGAAGCCGATGCGTTGGCCGGATGCACCGAGCAGGCCGAGCCTTTCCCGCACCGGGCTCAGAAGGCGGTGGAAGCTGGGATGGCCGACCGACATCAGGCTCTGGAACACGCCGTTCATGTGGCAGGTGGTGTCGAGCACGTCATTGGCACCATCGACCGCTGAGCCGCTGCGCAGGATGAGCGCGTGGGGTCGGGCGAGGTGGGCTTCCTTGGATTTCGAAACGACATGTTCGCGATCGGGGCCGTGGAAAAAGGACCCGATGCTGCCGCCGAGGTGCTCGACGGCTGTCCACTCGTTCTGGAACCAGGCGCGGAGTTCGGGTTCGGTCGGGGTCTTGCCGTGGACGAGGGTGGTGGTGGCAGGTCCGGGATGGGAGTCGGCTTTGGGAGCGACGGAGGGGGAAAGATTCCTGATCGCCGCGTGGAGGATTTCCACATCCCCGGCGTGGCTGGCCTCTGCGTGGTGATCGCGGAAGACCGCAATGAAGGTGCGGCTGCCGGTGGCCCCGGGCGCGAGTTCGAGCGGGGTGGAAAAGAGCGCGACGTAGGCGGACTCGTCCTGAAG
>JAIYDT010000288.1 GCA_027487355.1 Verrucomicrobiaceae bacterium | reverse complement strand
GCCGCCGGCTTTCTTGCGGTGACCTCGACCAGATGCCAGCCGAGCTTGCTGCGGATCAGCGAGGGCTTTCCGGGCTCCAGCGCAAAAAGGGGCAGGACGAAGTCGGCAGGCAGGCGCTCGTGCGTCAATAGTTTGTCAGAGCATCTGTATTCCCGGCCATACCCGACGACAGGGCCGCAGCATAGCAGCCAGAGATGCAAGACCTCTCGCGGAGATGCAAGAGGTGCCCTGTTGACCGCTTACGATGAAAGGCCTGGGACGAGCTTTGCTTACGTCTCTTCTGAGCCCAGGTGGCGAAGGTTTGGTAGGCAACCCCGTGCAAGGCGGCGAACTGCGGGCCGGTCAAACCACTGGCCTCATAAGCATCCAGCAAGGACTCTCGCTGCTCGCGGGTGAAGCGCATCCGCCCAAGGCGGTCCTGCCGGATCAACGATTCGTTCATAGCGGTCATAGTTCCGGGGACTATGGCATCTACGAAGTAGCCGGTGCAACGACAGTGCAGAGGTGCTACAGACCACGCTTACGCAGGGCTCCAGCGCGACGTAGACCTTGAGGTTGCCGTTGAAGGTAAGCATGGTGGCGGGCCTCAAGCCAGGTGGCGCAGGAGTTCGGCGAGCAACTTGAGCTGGCTGGTGTCGGCGGCACGGGCCACGGCTCCTCCGGGCAGGCGGACTTCAAGCACCTCGGCGGACTGGGCATCGCCGATCTCAGCGAGAAGGAAGGCGGGCGGGTTCGACCGCTGCACGGCGGGTCCTGGTGCCGGGCCCCGCCTCCGCGTGGCGATCCATGCGGCAAAGGTGGGATACTTCACCCCGCATTGCAGGGCGAAGGCAGGCGCGCTGAGGCTGCTGGACTCGAAGGCATCGAGCACCTCGCGCTTGTACTGGGCAGTGTAACGGATGCGGCCGGTGCGGTCGCTCTTGATGATGGCTCCGGCGGAAGAGTCGGTAGGCGTTTCCATGGACCTGGACCTTAACGCAATCGGGCGGGGTTCCGCTAGAGGGGTTCTGTTGACCGCTTACTTATCAGAGCATTTGAACCATACAGACAAAGTTTACGTATCAGGCATTACCCCCATCAATTACACCAATTCTAAATCTTATCTTTCTGATGAAAAACGGAATTGACTGTGCTAGAAAATCTCCTAACTCAATCATTCGAGCTTCAATTACATCCTCCCCCTCCCCCAATAAGAAGTTGCCATTAGTTGTCACGAAACCATCTTCGACACTTACATACTCTGTCAGATCGAATAGATTGCAATACCCACCATTTACAGACCCAGGTATCGGGCACCTACTATCCCTGCTTATGGCGTACTGCACTCCAACAATCCATCCGAAATTCTTGAGTTCTGATAGCTCGATCTCAGTTGGGTCGCTTAAATTGTAGAATTCGTAGTTAATATACAACCGGTCAAACAGACCATCAATTCTCTCCCTCCGGCAATCCAAAATATAGATCTTCTTCTTTCGAAGTTCAGTCACAACCACATCCCTGCCCGAAAAATCAAGCGAAGGATTCTTGGCTTTTAAATGCCGAAGCATTATGTCGGTCCAGAACCGAGTCTCGGATTTTTTCATTGTAAAAGGGTGTTAAAACAAGGGACCACGTCGGGTTAGCCTTCACTACTTGATCCTCCGCCAATCTCCCGTAGCCACTGCCGCCGCTGTTCTGCAGCCCGAAGTTCTATCCTCTGCATTTGAAGTCGCTGCCAATCAACAGGATTCATCCAGTCCTGCAAGGTCTTACCTCGACTTTCAAGCTCATTCCCTAGCTGGTCGAACCGCTCTTCGGTGATGAAATGTTTTCCTTCAAGTGGCCCGTTCCAGTACTTAATGTAGTGACTTCCTGGCTCGGTCCACCAGACAAAGGTACCTAGATTTGTTGTTTTTCCAATTGAATAAAATGTATTCGATTCCCCTGATACACCCACCCAGGGATTTTCATTCCCATTTTGAATCACAGCCGTTTTGATTGCTACAGGAATTTGAGCTAGATCTAGAACAGCTATAGGATCGACAGCAAGCAGGATCCTTCTACTAATTCCCATGCCTTCTCTGGCAAAGACGCGGGCAATATTTTGACTCTCACGTAGTTCCTGTATATATTCTTGCGCTAGATTTAGCCGCCGCGATACATCAATTCTCCACTCCGCAGTCATAGGCAGCGCTCCGGTCTTTAGATCCAGGACTGCAGCGACTTTCCCCCGAAGATCAAAACCCTTGCCGCCCAACACCTTTGCTGCATCATCTGAATCCATGAGAAGCATGATATCCGGTCGCCTTGACCCTTCGGGCCAACGGAAAATTTCTGATCCATCCTTTGAGATCCACCGATTTGAATTTACTGAACCGCCCGCTCTGCTAATGCTCTGCTCCCCTACAATGAATTCCGAGTGGACAATCTTGTTTAGATTGTTCCTCAGCTCCAAGTGCTTTTCAATTCCTATCATTTTGGCATTGGGGCCAATCGTGGGACCACATTTTAGTTCAATGGCGTCGACTAGCCGTTGCAAATCCTCTAAAATCTCGGTTCTAATTTGAATTGTGAGCTCCTTTAGCCCTAATAAGTCGACATAATTAATTGGGTCATTGTGGCAGTAACTGTAGAGGTTAAGGCTTTCACTCTCGCCCAGCGGCTCGCGGCTCAGCCACTGGCCGGTGATTGGGTCGAGGTAGCGTCTGCCGAAGTAGTAAAGCCCGGTTTCAGAATCGAAATACTTCGTCGCGTAGCGGAATGGGTTGCTTTGCGCCAGTTGGCCGGTAGCGGCGATGGGTTCACCGAAGGGGCCATAGCTGTAGGTTGCTCTGAGGGTTCCTGCGTTGTCCGAAAGGGCCGAAACGTGCCCGGTTCCGTCGTAGAGCGGATAGAGGTCGGTTGTGGAGCCTCCCTTCGTCTCACGAATGAGAAGGAGTCCGCCTGCGCCTCCTGCGCTGCCGCCAGCAATGTCAGGCCCCCAGACATACTTGCGCTCCAGAGTGGTGACGCCGCTGGGTAGCTGCTCACGCTCATAAATGAGATCCCAACCGTCCCAAATGTAAATGACGGTCTTGCTCTCAATGATGGCTCCGTTATGATAACGGTCCACCTTCTTACTGAACCTGCGGCCTTCGGAGTCGTAATCAAAGGTGATGTCAAAGCCCTCTCCATTCGAGGGGCTGTCGTAGCCCTTGGTCCGAGCACGGACGAGGTTATTCCGTGCATCCCAACCATAGTCCCACTTGGTGGATGATCGGCGGTTACCGGCGTCATCATACAAGAAAGTCTCGGTAGCCGGGGGAATCCAAACGGTTCCGCTCTGTTCAGCTTTGGCATCCGGGCTGGCTCCAGCATCGCCCTGACCTGGAAGGACTGCGAGGCTCTTCCAGGGAACCCAGCCTCCATTGGCCCCTGGTGAAGGGATCGGGTAGTTGTAACTACCATTGAAATTCGGAATCTCCGTGTCGTTGACCCACACGCGAGCATCCGGGTGGGCCGTGATCTTGAGAACTTTGCTCTGACTGTTAGTCCAATCGAGGGTCTGGTTGAGGGAATCGGTTGAACTCTTTGACCCTCTGTCGGTGCGGCGACCAATGCCATCGAACTGGTAAGTGAAGCTGCCGAGCGTGGGATGGGTGGCGCTGGTGAGCTGGCCACCTGTGTAATCGTAGGTCCAGGCTCCTCCTGCGGTGGTGCAGTTCTTGCGACGCCCCTTGGGATCAAACAGGGTGTAGTCGTATGTGGGGGCTCCACTGACGTTGCTGTTCGAACCGGATATCTTACCGTCGAGACGAGGCCAGGACTGGGTGACCGGACCCCGTGTCACGGAAGTGATATTCCGAGAGTCATCCCGCACATAGGTGGCGCTGAATGCCCCCGAGGTGATTCCTGAAGTCTCATCAGAATCACCATTGGGAACTTTCGTAGCCGCGTGAACAAGGAGTCCTCCTTTCCACAACTCGAAGCCGGTCTCACGGCCGCTGGTGTCAACGCCTCTGACGACCATATACCCAGCGAGGGGACCCGATGCCCAATAGGTTCTGGCAAGACGTCCTTTTTGATAAGTATTCGTTCTGGAACCAGAAGCATCGCCGATTTGCTTCACGCGCCCGGCCCGGTCGTATTGGTAAGTCTGGGCGACGAGAGGGATCTGGAAGGGGCCGGAATCGACCGCCGGCCACGTGACGGAATTCAAATCCTTTGCCCCGTTGTTGGAGTAACCAAATGAAATCTTTCCACCACGCGCCTGAGTGATTTCCTTGAGAAGATGTCCTGGTGCGAATGTCTGCGCTTGCCCCTTATCGTCGATGTATTTTTTTGACGTTGGCGCACCAGCCTTGTTGTAGGTGATGACTGTTTTCGCACCCACCGAAGGATAGATCGTCTCCGTAAAGCCATAGTCGTCGACTTCAAGGGTGTTCGTTCTTCCAACAATATCGCTACCGCTGGTGGCCATCTCCGTACCGCCGAGGTTGCTGACGTGGGTGATGCCATCGGCAGTGATTCTTTCGACACCACCGCTAACCGTGTGACTATCAAGAACATTGCCCCTGCCGGGAGCGGTAAGGCTGGCGAGAGTGCCGTCGGGGTTAAGAGTGGCACTGTGGGTTTCTCCCCCAGTGCTGAAGGTGACACCGGAAAGCGACCCATCAGCGCCCCAAGTTGGGCTCAGCGTGGCAGGCGAGATTCCAGGGCCGGTGACGGAACTGTTTGTGGTCAAACCCAAGTTGTTGAAGCTCTCAGACTTACTCCATCCCTTCGATGATCTTGTTGAGACGGACTTCGCGACGTAGTCTGGTTTGTATCGAGTGATCGTTTCCTCATTGCCATTGATCCGGGTGACCGTCTCCGCATTGCCTACTGGATCCCACTCGGTCCTCAGAACCTCACGGAGCCCACTGTCTTCATTAAGCTTAAGAACCGAGAGGATCTTGGTCCCGGAAATGGTGGTGGTAGACTCGACAAACCGATCCGGCAGACCGATCGTGCCGCTGCCATCGAGGTCAATTCCGCTGCGTGAAATCGCCCCATTGGAATTGTAGGGATCCGATTCTGTGATGGTCTTCCGTCCAGCGGCGTCAGTCACCCGGACGCGTGTGATGGAAGAAGTAGGATTGCTGTAAAGATAGCTAGTTTCATCACTGCCAGTCGGCGCGGAGGATGGCCTCTGGCTCTTCCGGATGCGTCCCCACGCATCGGTCCAGGTCGTAACGTAATGCCCGGGACGTCCTTTAAGACTCGATGTTGATTTGAGAAGTCCATCGTCAACCGAAAGATTCTTGCCTTCCTCTCCACCGAAAGCCAAGGACTCACTTGACGATGAGAGACTAGAGCCGTCATCGGTGCTGGCTTCATCGGAATAAGAGCCCAGTTGGGTATGGGTTCCATTGACTTTAAGCTTACCCGCTTGGCGAATCAAAGTTGCAGAATCAGCAACGCCATTCCACGTGGTGTTGGTATCGGTCAAGCGACCGAGAGCGTCACGAGTTCTGGTGATTAAGCCTGTTGCTCCTCCGCTTATCTCGGTGGACGTGCTGTATCCACCTGTGAATCGGGTTATGGCGGTGATTCCATTGGTCGTAACACTTCCCGGTCGATCCAACGCATCGTAGCTTGACAAGACGGTTAAAACACCGAGCTCCGAGATCGCACTTTTAATCCGTGATTTCTGGCCATCGTAAACCCATGTCGAGGAAAGTCCGGTGCAGTAATCGATACATTTCCTCGGCATCCCCCACGCCGTAAGATCCGAATAATCGCTACCAGAAGTCTGGAGTTCTCCACCGCTGACCAGGAAGCTTTTGGAGCCAATGAGGTGCCCACGTTCATTTGTTTCTCTGATGATTCGAGTGCCCCGACTTACCGAGCTGCCAGACAACAGTCCTCCAGTGATAGTGAGCTTGGTTGTACCGCTAGGAGCGAGAGAGTCCCAGCCAAAAGTGGCACCGGTTCCGTCCGAATTTCTGACCAAATGCGGAAGCCCCGGCAGTCCGGTGCCCGATGTATTGCCATACTCCATCTCAAACCATGCCACGGCGTCGGAGGATTTACTCCCGACAGTCCCGTCCGGCGCGCAGTAGATCTTTACCTTTCTTCCAGAATCACTCCATTCGGTCCAAGTGGTACTCACCAGCGCACTTCCAAGTTTTGTAGCAGCCTTGATTCCAGTGCCCTCGGGCGATATCGACGTAGACCATGAACCTCGCGAAACGCTTTCGACCACCCCACTCGATAGCCATCCAATCGAAAGCTGCGGCAGATCAGGATAGTCGATGGTAGTCTTATCCGGGTACCGCCCATCCTGTGATCCAATCGTTGGAACCTGCTGCCCAGGTGGTGTGAGGGTATTGTTAATAGTGACCTTCTTACCGTCGGAGGTGCGGACAATCTTTAGCGGTGCCTGATAGTCCCACCAACTCCAAGAAAATCGTCCCACCGACTCAGTCACCTCATCCAGAGATACCATCACACCGTCAATTTTCGTTGTCACTTTTGCTGCGAGCCCTTGAGGAAATTCGATGGACTTCGAGTAATACTCCTTCGATCCCTCGCTGATCTTAAAGTGGATCGGATGAATCACCGTTGGATAAAGTGTATCAACTCCGTCCTTCCAAACCTCGTAACGTTTGCCCCCGTCTGCGATGCTGACCTTCTCTGGAGCTGCCCCCCCAGGATATGGCGAGTCTCCAGCATTTGGATTGGAAAACTCAAGCGTTCTGACGAGTTGTGCCGGATTGGTAGGTTCGAGATGCCCGGGTGTGCGATTGACTGCTCCGGATGAGGTGGGCCGTCGGTAGATTTTTACCTCGTTCTTGAAATGTCCCTTTGCGATGATATCTACAACGAAATCCCTCGACACAACCTGCCGAAGGCGAGGCAGGTCCCACGCTGTAAAGAAATTTCCATACCACCCGCTGGAAAACTGTTCCGATGACGTCGGGGCTAGTTTAGGAAGCACAGCCCCACGCTGGTCTGGGGATCGCCCCGTTTCATAAACCACATGAAAGTCCTCTGCCGGGCCAACAAACCGCAGGTTAGAAGCGTAGTCGAAGCGAATCACTTGTGGGTTGATCCAGTTGATTGTGTCAGGATGGACGATTCCCGACGCCACGTAGACACCAACTGGTTGATGAAAGCCGCCGTCCCCCGGAGAGATCCCGATCCAACCTTGCGAGTTTCCATTGATACCCACTCCAAGTGGAACTCCAGCAAGTAAGCCTGGAACTGGGTGCAACAATGGCGTGGCTTCACCGGATGGTGGCCGCGATGCCGTAACACTTTTTTCAAGATTCTCAACAATCGTTCCGGAGTTAAGGCCCTTTTTAAATTCGGGGATGCAGAGAGCAAAAAGTTTTCGTTCAAGAACGATACAGCCACCACCCGACAAACCCATTCGGTTTTGCCAGCTACCGTCAACACCATCGCCCTGCAGGCCTTTGATCAATTCCGTAAATCCGGATGGCAATGCTCTTTTTGAAGTATTACCTGAAGTGAAAGTATTGACATCGAACCAAGCAACATTAACCGAGATATCTGGGATAGAATCGAAGGGCTGCGTAGCCGAAGCATTAATCGATTCCTTTACGACAGAATAGACGGCATCGTCGCTAACCCAAGATGCTGGTGGTGTAACATCGTCCGTCGCCGCTGGGCTCCAAGAATTTCTTGCTAGTAGCACCACCTTCCCGCGGAGCTGGTCACCCGTGCGCCCGGGGACGCTCGCGAAAAGGCCGATATCTGAGCAACATGTTACTGACTTATCAACTTTGAGAGATCGAATCTGGACGGTTTTCTCTGCATCATTCTCATCTTGAGTTGAAACTGAACCAAATACCGCATCATTGATCGTAACTTGCTCGGTCATTGCGTTGCTAACAAAATCTCCATAAGTTCCCCATTGGCCATTGTCGCCCTGTGCCACCGCACCGGCTTCCAAAACTGTAGGTGCCCATCCGCCGTATTGTGAAGTGTTGGGTTTATACTTGGTTACCGACTCCCACTTTGGTGGGTCGCTGGCGGGATCCACAAGTTCTCGAATTTCCGCCTTGTCAATTCTATAACTCTTAGTTTTCTTCTTACCGGCAAAGTGCCAAGTTCGAACCTTCAAGCGAAGAACGTCATTTGCGAGTTCAAAAAGCAGAGCTTGATAGTTCGACGCATCTGCCCGGCCAAGGTTTGGAAAATCCTCTCTCATGTACGGCCTAAGAGCACCAATTTTGGAGCCCTGTGTGAGGTCATCGGCCCGGATATTCATATAATAGAGCGCCAATTTGTGGAACTCTAAGATCGCCTGATTTAGTAACTTGACCTGATCTTCGATTCCTTTCGACGCGAGACTTCCCGAGGTTGGGAATTCCTCTCCATTGAGTCCCTCCCATTTGATCAAGCTCTGGCTTTCAACTGACGAGGACCCACCTCCGAGACTGGGCAAATGAGCCGCGACTTGAATCCCCTGCTCAACGGCCCGCTTCCTTTCTTGAATCGAACTGAGCACATCTGCGAGATCCTGCGCCATTGCAGAATTTGACACCAATAGAAACAAGACCGAAAGGAAGCGAAGAAGAGAAAACCTGGGCATGATATTTTATTCGTTGAAGGTTGGTAATTTCAATAAGTTCGAAAGATCAGTCAGGTGTTACTTGAAGTAAGAGCTTAGGATTATCTTTCTTGAGTGGGCTCCGGCCAACTTGGTTTTCTGATCCATCAATTGTTCCATCAGAATCGGAATCGGCTTCTTTTGGATTGGTTCCAGCATATAACTCATCAACATTGCTCATTCCGTCACCATCGTCATCAGAATTTGGATTGTTGTATTGAAAGGAGTTCAGCCCGTACTGATTTTCGTAGTCGTCGGGAAGGTCATCTCCATCAGTATCTTTTTCCCGACTCAGGAGCAACGTCTTCGCAATGCCGTTTTTCGTCGCCCTAACAAGGAAGGACCCATTGGAATTGACAGATAGAATTTCTTTGACTTCATATCCCCGAATGCCGCAGATGGCATACCGTCCGTTGAACCAAGATATTGGATAACTATTAAAATAGCTTAATCCGATCATCTCCCCTGCATCCGATATGCTTGAAATTGAGAATCCACAGCCGTCAGGGGCAGCCTCCTGCAAAACTGAAACATAGCCGTTAGGATCTGGTGTATCCAGAGTGGAGAGAATATTCGGTGTTGCGATAAAGGGGAGTATTTGAATTGATCCGTCTACGAGCACATTTGCAGACCCGGCCAGGTAGCCGCCCGGAGATACTGCAAGGATCTCCGACGAGGTCCAATCGGATAGACCTCCCAAGTCCGAGGGCTGACCAGAAGCATTCCACACCGTAGCATGGGTTTGACCGTCCTCGACGCTCGATACACCACCAATGAGAGGTGAAGCATGGTTTGACAGCCCCCTTGCCATCGAAAAGGAACCTCCCTCCAGTGCAGTCAAGGCAAGCGGGGTAGCCGAATTGCTCGGGATACCGAAGCTCCACATTACAGCGACACTTTGACCGTCAGAAATGCCATTGCCAATGACAAATCCATAGTCATTCACATACAACGGGTCCCAGGGGCTTACCGTTACCCCTTCGGGCGGTGTCAATACTACCGCTTCGAAAGTTTGCGAGCCTTCGGGCATTCGCCATACAATCTGCTGATAGCTACTTGGGTCGCTTGCCTGCACGCGGACCCCCACAAGGAACTTGCCGGAGGGAGAGAATTTTGAGTTGTACAAATCAGCAATATTGTTCAACCAAGGCAATCCTGACAGTTCAACGGGATTCGACGAAGGGGTTGCCCAGTATTGAAAAGTTGCCGGATAGCTGGCCGTTTGTTGCAGTGCAGCTCCGGTGGAAGATGCAGCAATCGGTAATCCAGGATAGGCGGAGCCCGGATAGATCGTCAGATGAGAGGGCTCAGAGCTCCTGGTTTGAGTCCATCGGACAGGGCGGTATCCGGATGCTGCGCTTGCTGCGCCCGAGAAGTACACTGACTCCGTGACGGTCGAATCGATAGGAGTCAAAAAGGATTCGATTGGGCGTCCAGCGGCGAGAGCAGCCGATCCGAACTCCAATGCCCCCATTTCTGGGTAAGGCCCTAACTCATGAACCCGATACGTAGGTCTGCTGATCGGGTTGGTGTTCAGGTGATACTCCTGCAAATTCGTGAATCCGTCCCGATCAAAGTCCTTCCCGGCATCTGTTGGATCGTTGAAACTCAACCCAAACGACCACTCCCAAACATTCGGGATCCCATCGCCATCGGAGTCAATCCCAGGGCGAATGTCGATCGTATTGCCGTTGTGATTGAATGCAGTCACCTGGGCAGGATCAGAGTGAAGTAGAAATTCACCCAGATTGCTTACTCTGTCGCCGTCAAGATCTTGGTGGGCATCGGCGCTGTTGTTCGGATTGAGTCCGTAGTAAGTCTCCCAGTCGTCGGGAAGCCCATCTCTATCCTGATCCTGATCTTTCCTGATTATTTCGAAGCTTGGCTCAAATCCATCCGCAGCGGCGATGATCTCATTCGAACTGATAGCAGCACTTCGGGCTGTGTAGGCCTGCATGAGTGCCGGTGCGATTGGAGCTTCGACTCCATTTGACCAGACAAATGCTCCGGCAACTCCTGCATACGAGGAAACCACCATTCCATCGTCACTAAGTCCGTGAACCTCGTTTCCACTGAATGGATGAGTTCCACCGTCGAAAAAGTACGAGCCAATCCCAGAGCTCTGCGCCGCAGCAAACTCTCCATAGATGTTGATCACTGCATCATTGTAGCCCTGAGGACTTGGCGAAGTAAGCATGGGTACAGGAAAGCCAGATGATTCGATGTAACCGTTCCAGGACACCGCAAGCGAATAACGACTATTCCAAAAATCGACATAGGCTGCGAGAACCTGGTCGTTCTCGTTTATTCCAATGATATTGACCACAGGAAGCCCACCGAAAAGATCGCTTGTCGATAATCCTGAGAAAGGATCAACCTGATTTCTCCAAGTTTGTTCATTGATGACGGCAACTGGAGCCCACCCTTGGGTCTGCTCAAATCCCACCCAATTTCCGCGATTGTTGATCCTCGTTGCCACTGCAGGGACTAAATCCGGCGTCGTCAGATCCGAGAGGCTGCCATTTTGCCAGATAAAGCCCTTCACACTCCAATCCACTTTCGAAACCATTCGTCCAACCGCTACTCCCTGATCGTTAAGGTCGAAGACTTCGATGTCGTAATCGAGGTTGTTTCCGATTTCTATGAGACCATCGGCTTCGGTGTAGTACCAAGACGTCATCCGAATCTCTTCACTGTCGGGAATTTCAATCGGAATCGTCAGGGCAACAGCTCCACCGCTGTTGACATCAATGACTTTGATTGGAACCGAACTCGAGTAGTGAATATTTCCGGGTAAACCGCTTAGAATTATGGTGTTAGATACCCAATTCCCAAGATGGTCGGTGTTGGTTTCGAATTCCTGTTTGGCAGTGAGGCCATCGCCGTCGAAATCCGACGCCGCATCCCGGACATCGTTCGGATTCAGAAAGTGCGCGACTTCCCACGAATCAGGAATTCCATCACTATCAGAGTCTGGTTCCCCCGGACTGCCAACTGGTCCGGTGGGAGCAGGATCGTCGTCACGAACAATCTCCTCAGGGGAAGGAATCGGAGTTCGTTTGAATAACGGATTGTCAAAAATCGCGTATCCAACCAGCTCGACCAGAAGGAGGGCGAGCACAAAGGCGTTGAGCATCCGAATCAACACATGTTTCATGGTGGCAGGGGATGATCGCTTCGAATCGTTGGGTCAAGAAGTATCCATCAAAGAATCGGTTCTTCGTCGCCATTGCATGACACTTTTGACACATTTCGATGTCAGTTCCGCCTCGAAGCCTTTCCCGAAGGGGATCGGGGGGCTATATCTGACCGAGATGAAGGCTGGAAACCAAGTGTCATGTCCAAGAGCATCAAATCTGGCTGCTCAAGCCAAGAGATGGGGGCCTTGTCGCGGATTTGTCCGCATTTTTAGTCATGCATGGACGACGAGGAACCTGATTTTCGTAAAGTTTCGTGAATCTCGTGGTTTGTATTTCAGGATTTAAGGTTAGGCGTCCTCAAACACCCGCAGATGTCCCTCGGCGGACTGCCTCAACTGCTGGCGGAATCGGGCGATCGCGGCCGCCTTCCGTTTGGTCACCAGCCCGGCAAGGATCTCCGGCTTGAGCGGTTCGAACTCTGCAGGCGCCGCCGGTTTTTTCGCGGTAATCTCGACCAGATGCCAGCCGAGCTTGCTGCGGATCAGCGAGGGCTTTCCGGGCTCCAGCGCAAAGAGGGGCAGGACGAAGTCGGCAGGCAGGCGCTCGCGCGTCATCCAGCCGAGATCACCGCCACGGGCTTTCGATCCTTCATCCTCGCTCAACTCCGCCACCAGGGCCGCGAAATCCTTTTTCCCGGCAGTCAAATCCGCCAGGGCGGCGTCGAGCTTCTGCCTGGCCTCGGCGGGCTCGCGATCAAGCGTGGCCAGAAACACCTGACGCGCCTGGAGCCGCTCGGGCGTGGCCAGGTCGGTCGCGTGCTTTC
>JAIYDT010000244.1 GCA_027487355.1 Verrucomicrobiaceae bacterium | reverse complement strand
TTCAAGGAGGACGACCTGGAGAACGTCTTCATCAAGATCGCAAGGTCAGGTGGAGAAAACACGAAATCCGAAATCTGAAATTCGAACGGAAGAGCGAGCCTCTTCATTCGTCATTAGGATTTAGTCATTAGTCATTTCTTCAATGAATCCTTCCATCATCCTCGCCCTGATCACCCGCTACCTTCTGCTGTATGCGAAGAATCCGGTGCGGCTGTTCGAGCTGTTCTTCTGGCCCATCGTGCAGTTGCTGATGTGGGGCTTCGTGACGGTTTCCCTTCAACGTCAGGGCAGCGGAAATTTCCCGACCTACATCGCCTTCCTGATCGGCGCGATCATCCTCTGGGACGCCCTGTTCCGCTCCCAGCAAGCGGTGGCGGTGTCATTTCTCGAGGACGTCTGGACGCGCAATCTCCTCAACATCTTCGCTGCGCCCGTTCGAATGACCGAATATCTCGCGGCCACTTTCGGCGTCGGCATCCTGCGGGTGGCCATCACCGGCGTGGTGCTGGCCGTGATCGCCGCATTTGCCTACTCGTTCAACCTGTTGCAATTTCCCGCCGCCCTGCTGCTCGCCTGGTATGCCAATCTGATGCTCTTTGGCTGGGCACTTGGCATTCTTTCGATCGCCCTCATCGTCCGCTGGGGCCACGGCGCGGAGTCCCTCGCCTGGGCGATGCCCTTCATGATCCAACCCTTCGCGGCGGTCTTCTATCCGGTCTCCACCCTGCCCCACTGGATGCAGGTTGTCGCCGTGGCAATGCCACCCGCCCACGTCTTCGAAGGCATGCGCGCAGTCCTTGCCGGCAAGCCCACCGGTAGCTCGGACCTGCTGATCGCCTTTGGATTGAACGCCGTTTACCTGATCGTCTCCTGCGCGATCTTCGGAAAAACCCTGGCCTATGCGAGGGATCGCGGCCTGCTGGTGAAGGTCGCGGCTTCTTGAAGAGGATGAACCACAAAGATCACAGAGAACACAAAGAAGGAATCCTTTCCAAACTCTGAGTCTTTGTGTTCTTTGTGGTCTCTGTGGTTGAACTCCCATCAAGCAGCCGTCGCAGTGGAAGCTGTTAGATCCTCCTGCCTACGGATTTCCGAGTCATTCCGGCCACCTTTCCAACGGCGTTTAAACTCGGCTCGGACACGGCGAGAACCTCATGTTGCTGACCGATCTTGAAGAGGATGAACCACAAAGAACACAGAGAACACAAAGAAGGAATCCTTTCCAAACTCTGAGTCTTTGTGCTCTTTGTGATCTCTGTGGTTGAACTCCCATCAAGCATCCGTCGCAGTGGAAGCTGTTAGATCCTCTTGCTGACGGATTTCCGAGTCATTCCGGCCACCTTTCCAACGGCGTTTAAACTCGGCTCGGACACGGCGAGAACCTCGTGTTGCTGACCGATCTTGAAGAGGATGAACCACAAAAAACACAGAGAACGCAAAGAAGGAATCCTTTCTGAACTCTGAGTCTTTGTGTTCTTTGTGATCTCTGTGGTTAAATACCCATCAAGCAGCCGTCGCAGTGGAAGCTGTTAGATCCTCCTGCTGACGGATTTCCCCCGCGATCCTGGCCGCAAGGGCTGCGGTATGAAGACGAAGCTCGGACACGGCGGTGGCCTCGAAGTAACGGGCGCGTAGCATTGGCCCGATGACATGGAGCCAGGGAGTCGGCTGGCCATCGCGCTGGACGGCACGGTAGTCGGCCAGGGTCTGGGCCCCGAGGCGATGGACGTCGGTGGTGAGGAAGCCACGGCGAAGCAGATTGCAGATCAGCGGATGCCGCAGGGTTTCCAGGTCACGCGCTGGCCCCGTGGCATCAAGAATGCGGTCGGCCAACAGGGTGCGGTTTGGCAGTTCGCGGCTGCGATTGGCGAATTGGAGCGAGTAGCCCTTGTCCTTTCTCTCGACCGATACCAACACGCCACGATGGACGGTCAGGCGGCCTGTTAGACGAAGTCGATCAATGAGTTCACGGGTCTGCGGTGCACACTGGTGCCGGTGGATTTCCCAGAACGGGCTGATGAAGCGCAGGAAACGCTTGCGGTCCTTCAATGACAACTCCTGCCAAAGGCCGGGAGTCACCGGTCGGAGCAAGGCGAAGAGATCGCGCCAGTCGCCACCGACTGCGGTGTGCTCGGCAACCGCCTTGCGGAAAAGACGGACGATCTTTCGGAGATTGGAATCCGGCAGATGATCGAGGCTCGGTGGCGGCACATCCGACGGCGGGGCATAGGCATGAGGAAGCAAACCATGCCTTGAGGTGACATGGATCGGACCGCGATGGCCGCGGCGTTCGAGTTCATCGACGGCATCGATCATCGAGAGGGCGGTGCCGATGATCACCACCGGGGCATCGGGATGGAGGCCTGCGTATGAATCGGGGTCGCGGGCGGAAATCACCTGCGAGGCCCACAGCGAGCTTCGGAAAGAAGACCCCCGATTGCCGGTGGCAAGGATGACGCGGGAAACGTCGAGGGTGGAGCCGTCCTTGAGAACCAGTCTGGCCTGGTGGATGCCTCCCGTGGTGGCGATGTCCACCACGCTGGCGCGCCTCACCTCGAGCCGCGGATTCTTTCCTCGCGCATCTCGAAGCAACTGCTGGAGGTAGAGGCCATAGAGCGGGCGGGGAAGAAACTCGGCGGGATCCACCCGGCGGATAAGCTCCCTTTCCGCGAAACGGAGGAAATGGTCGGGAGCTTCAGGGAAGGCACTCATGCCTCCTGCGCGGACGTTGAGTAGGTGCCCTCCGGAGGAGTTGCCATACGCAAGACCAGGGCCGGCCTCAGAAGATTCCTCGAAAAGGATGATCGGTGTGTCCGGCAGGCGACGGGAAAGATGAATGGCGGTGAGAGTGCCGCTGAAGCCGCCACCAACGATGGCGATGGGAAGCAAGGATGATTGGGTGCTCATGAACGGTGGTTGGGTTGGACAAGGGGAAGAAATGAGGCCGCATTCAGATGAATGCGGCCTCATGGGAACTCAGGGGAGTTTGCGGGTGTAGGTGTTGCAGGTTGCCAGAAGATGGGCATGGGTTTCCAGGACGCGGCCGATGAAGCGGCTCACCGCCAGCACGTCACCGGCATGATTCCAGGAGACCGGCACCTCGATCTCCAGGTGCCAGCGATCATCAGGTCCGGCCGTGACGAATGAAGAGAGGATGGGAAGGGATGGAAGTCCGCGACGCCCGCCAACGTTTGAGGCAAGAACCTGGTGGAGCCGCACATCAACCGCTCCCTTGATGACAAGGGATTTTCCAGAGATGGCGCGAACCTCGATCAAGCCGGAGGTGGAGTTCGATCGGAACTCGTCCGCGACGTATTGCAGCACCGGCCACTCCGTCAGATCGGGCGCGTCGGTTTCAAGCTCCAGAGTCACCGGATCACTGACGGGCAGCACCCGCAGCAACTGGCCGACCGCCAGTTCGGGCCGCAGGGTGGCCACCTCGATTAGTTGGAGAAGGACTTCCGACGCAACCCTGCTGGTGCGGGTATTGTGGCCCAACAGACCGATCATTTGGGTCAAATGACCCTCGTCGCCCTCCGGACCGGCAAAGGTGAAAACGGGTGCGCCGAACTTGAAGCCGTGGAAATAGATCGGTTGCTCGATCCGCCCGCTGAGGCGATCGGAAATCTCACAGTGCTCGGCAAATCCTTGAAGCAGGTTTTTCAGAT
>JAIYDT010000599.1 GCA_027487355.1 Verrucomicrobiaceae bacterium | reverse complement strand
TTGGAAATGTCGGCCAGTTCCGGCACGCTGGTCTGCATGCGGTAGCCCATTTCATACTGCGCGATGCGGGTGGCGATCTCGGGGTCGCCGAAGTCCTGGAGCTTCTTCTCGTTGAGCTGCGAGATGCCATCCAGCATCCGCCGCCGCAGCTCGGGGCTGACGCCGGAGGGATTGTTGAGATAGAGGACGGGGTCGAGGCCGGGATGGAGTTTCACGCCCTGATAGCGCGAGGGCAGGAAGCCGGAGCCCCAGTAGAAGTCATAGAAGATCTGGCCGCAGGTCGTGTTCTTGTTGACCGAAGTCATCGCCACGAAGGTCGGCAGGTTGTCATTGAGGCTGCCGAGGCCATAGGAAAGCCAGGCTCCGATGGTCGGGCGGCCGGGGAGCTGGTTGCCGGAGAGGAAGAAGTTGATGGCGGGCGCGTGGTTCACCTGCTCGGTGTAGAGGCTCTTGATGAAGCAGAGCTCGTCGGCGATCCCGGCGGTGTAAGGCAGCATGTCGGAAACGGTCGCGCCGCTTTTCCCTCGGGCCTGGAAGGGCTCCAGCGCGCCGAGCAGCTTCTTGCCGCTCGGGTTTCCGGTCATCGTGCTGAAGCGTTTCCCGGCGAGCATGCTTTCGGGCACCGGCTGGCCGTGGCGTTTCACGAGCTCCGGCTTGTGGTCGAAGAGTTCGACATGACTCGGCGCGCCGTTCTGGAACAGGTAGATCACGCGTTTCGCCTTCGGCGCGATCTGGGGCAGCAGCGGCTCGCTGCCGAAAGATGATTCCTTTCCAAGCAGCGAAGCCAGCGCGGCGAGGCCAATGCCATTGGCGCAGCGACCGAAGAAGTAGCGGCGATTGACGAGGAACTGGCGTTCGGTGATCGGGTCCATGCTATTCCTTGGTGAGGGCTTCGTCCGTGTTGAGGATCGAAAGGCAGACCGAGGCCAGCGCGGCATGGTCGAGCGGATCGAGGGCGGGATCGGCGGGTGAATCGCCATTCGCGAGAAAGGCCTTGGCTGAGGGAGGATCGGCCGCGAACAGCACGCGGGCCTGGCGAAATGAGTCCAACAGAACCTCCTGCTCATCGGCGCGGGGCGAACGGCTGAGGGCTATTTCAAAAGCCCGGGAAAGCCGCGCGGCGGGATCGGCTCCGGCGTCCTTCGCGGCGCGGGAGGCCAGCAGGCGGGCGGCTTCGAGATAGGTCGTGTCGTTCAGCGTCGCCAACGCGTGGAGCGGCGTGTTGGTGCGGGTGGGGTTGACGGTGCAGACATCGCGCTTGGCGTTGTCGAAGAACATCGAAGGCATGCTGATGCGCCGCCAGAAGGTGTAGAGGCTGCGGCGGTAGAGGGCATCGCCATGATCGCGGACGTACTTCACCTTGCCGAAGGTCGCCTCCGGCCACAGTCCTTCGGGCTGATAGGGCTTCACCGGCGGGCCGCCGATGGTGCGCTTCAGGAGGCCGGCCGTGGCGAGCGCCTGATCGCGGATCATCCACGACGGCAGGCGGAACCTCGGGCCACGGGCAAGCAGACGGTTCGAGGGATCCTTTTCCAACATCTCCGCCGTCACGCGCGACGACTTGAGATAGGTGCGGCTGGTGACGATGAGTCGCAACAGGTGCTTCACATCCCAGCCGCTTTCCATGAACTCGGCGGCGAGCCAATCGAGCAGCTCCGGATGCACCGGCACCTCGCTCTGCACGCCGAAGTTTTCCGGTGTCTTGATCAGACCGATGCCGAAGAGCTCCTGCCAGAAGCGGTTCACGGTCACGCGGGCGGTCAGCGGATGATCGCGGGAAACCAGCCAGCGGGCGAGGTCAAGGCGGTCGGCGCTGTCGCCGCGTTTGGTGAGGGGGGAAAGCACCGCCGGGGTGCCCACCGTGACCGGTTCGAGGGGCTTGTCGTAGGAGCCAACCGCGAGGATGTGGCTGGTTCGGCGCTGCTTGCGATCCGCCATCACCATGACCTTGGGCAGCGAGGCCTTGAGTTCTTTCACACGCGATTCGAGCGACTGACGTTCGGCATTCAATTTCACGAACTCCGGGTCGGTCTTTTCATGGGCTTCACGGACCAGGGTGGCCTCTTGCGGCGAACGTTCGGCAGCCGCCTTCGCCATCGCGGCGGCAAGCGGCGGGGAGGCCGCAGGCAGGGCTGGCGCGGGCTGCTGGGTGAGTGAGATCTGGAAGTGCCCGAGGTTGTGCTGGGGATACTTCGACTCGTGGCGGAGGGTGATATCCAGGCTGGCTCCCTGCGGCAGATCGAGTGGCTCGGTGAAATGGAAAACGGCGGCGTGATCGCGATCGAAAGGCTTGCCCGACCAGACGGCCCACCCACTGGAAGGATCCTGATCAAGTGCCAGGGTCACCTTGAACACACCGCCCTGCTCGTAGGTGGCCTCGGCGCGATCGATGGCAATGCGCCTGGCGGGTGAGCCGGGGACGGTCACACGGACCTCGATTCCTGTTAGAACAAAATTTCCGCTGTCGGAGCGGGCGATGCCGCCCTGGGTCATCGAGGGATGGCGCAGGGCATCGAGCTTCAAGGCGGTGTAGTGCCCTGCGGCGGGTTGGGACTTCACCTGATAGACTGCGTTGGCGGGATTCGGTCCGGAAGTGAGGATCGAGCGGTCCGGCAGCACGGTGAATTCCGCGCCGGTCATCGACTCCACTTCCAGCACCCGCCAAGGATCTGATGGCTGGCCTTTCCGCTCCGTTTCCTCCCAAGCGGGCTGGGTCGAGGCAAGGGCGGCGCTGCGTTCTGTTAGAGCGCGCTTGAGGGCATCGAGTCGCGTCCGGGCCGCGGCGAGTTCCTGGGCCTGGGGCTCGGAGGGGACCTCGATCACCGGGGGTGTCTGGGGATTTCCGCCGCTGCCATCGACCGGGGTTTGATTGAAGAAATCGAGAAACTGGTAGTAGTCGCGCTGGGTGAGCGGATCGTATTTGTGATCGTGGCAACGGCAGCAGTTCAGGGTGAGGGCCATCCAGACGGTGCCGGTGGTCTCCGACATGTCCATGGCGTAGTTGACGCGATTTTCCTCGGGGATGCTGCCGCCTTCGCCGTTGATCGGGTGGTTTCGCAGGAATCCGGTGGCGAGGATCTGCTCGGGCGTGGCGTCCGGGAGCAAGTCGCCGGCGAGCTGCCAGACGGTGAACTGGTCGTAGGGAAGGTTGCGGTTGAAGGCGGAGATTACCCAGTCGCGCCAGGGCCACATCGTCCGGTCGGCATCGCCCTGGTAGCCGTTGGAGTCGGCGTAGCGCGCGGCATCGAGCCAGGGCCAGGCCATGCGTTCGCCGAAGGCGGGGTCGGCCAGGAAGCGATCGACCAGCTTTCCCCAGGCATCCGGGGATGGGTCTGTTAGAAAAGCCGTCGTCTCCTCTGGTGTCGGAGGCAGGCCCCGCAGGTCGAAGGAAAGCCGTCGGATCAAGGTGGCCTTGTCAGCCTCTGCGGCAAGCGAGAGGCCTTCCTTGGCGAGGCGTTTCGAGACGAGGACGTCGATCGGATTCCCCTGCCCTGCCACCTCGGGGCGGACGACCTTTTGAAAGGTCCAGTGGGGTTCGTAGGTCGCTCCGCCCTCGATCCAGCGGCGGATCAGCTCCTTTTCCGGATCCGAAAGCGTGAGGTGGGAATCCGCCGGAGGCATCACCTCCTTGGGATCGGTCGAAAGGATCCGCTGCCAGACCAGCGACTCGGCGGGCTTTCCCGGAACGATCGCCTGGCCGCTTTCGCGCTTTTCGTAGGCAGCTTCCGGCACGTCGAGCCTCAGTTCCCCTTTCCGCGCCTTGGCATCGAAGCCATGGCAGGCGAAACAGCGGTCGGACAGCAGCGGCCGAATGTCGCGATTGAACTGCGGAGCCTCTCCCCTCGCGGTCGTCCCCAGCGCCAGCAGAACGAGCAGGTGGAGAACGCGAGGCATCGAGGGAATCCTGAGGAGGGCTGGCCCTCAGGCGCCGGTGTCGATCTTGCAGTTGGGGATCTTCTTTTTCAGGGCGTCGATCCCGGCTGGGGTGACCTTGGTCTGCCAGAGATAGAGGCGCTTGAGGTTGGGAAGCGAGGCGAGCTTGGCCACTCCTGCATCGGTCACGGCGGTGCCGTAGAGGTTGACCGACTCCAGTTTTGGAAGGGTGATGAGGGTCTCGATGGCGGCATCGGTCACCTGGGTTTCCGAAAGCCGGATCATGCGGAGGTTTTCCGAACCGGAGAGCAGGGCCACGGACTTGTCGGTCACCTTGGTGGCGGAGAGGTCGGCGGTGACGAAGTGCTTCAGGACCGGAGTGAGTTTCTCGAAGGTCTTGTCGTCGAGATTTCCGCGCAGCGAGACGGCGGTGAAGGTCACGGCGGAGGATTGCTGGGACTCGAAAGTCAACGAGCCCGGGAAATCCTTGGCGAAACCGGCGAGGGTTTTCTTCAGATCCGGGTCCGGACCGGCGGCAGGCGTGCCATGCGGGGCCTCGTGTCCGGGTGCCTCGGTCTTGGCGGTGCCGGTCTTCAGGGAAACGGGCTCCAGCTTGGCGATGGCGTCGAGGATGTCGGCCGGGGCCTTGAGGTCTGCGACCGTCTTGGCGGGATCGGCTCCGCTGTTGAGCCACCACTTGATGACGGCGAGCTCCTGGGCATTGAGCGGAGTCTTGCCATCCGGCGGCATGCTTTCCTCGTCGTCGCGTGGGAGTTCGGCGCGGATGATGATGTTGCTCTTGGCCGCGTTTCCGGGCTCGATGGCCGGGCCTTCCTTGCCGCCCTTCACGAGCAGCTCGTAGGTGTCCATGCGGAGCTTGCCCTTGATCTTGTC
>JAIYDT010000082.1 GCA_027487355.1 Verrucomicrobiaceae bacterium | reverse complement strand
GCTTTTGCGTGGCAAGGCCGTCGTAGATGTCGAGGTAACCCCAGCCGCCGTTCACGTCCTCGTAACGGTTGACCAGATCGACCTGCTCCTGCGCCAACCGGACCCACTCGGCCTTCTTGGTGGGGTCGGTCTCCTGCAGCCAGAAACGGGTCATGGCGCGCAGTCCGTAGGCATGGCCCCAGGCGTTGTAGGTGGTGGTCTGCTCGGCACGACGGAGCTTCGGAAGCTCCGAGGCCACCCACGCGGCGGCCTTGGCGAGCGAGGCCTGCACTTCCGGCCGCGGATCCTTGCAGTCGAGCATCCCGGAAATGGCGAGTCCGCTGGCACCGGCCTTGTAGGCGTGGTGGGCTCCGGGGATCGGGGCGTAGATGTTGAGGTCCTTGGTCAGCGTCGGGTTGCCCCAGGACCCGTTTGGATTCTGGAAGCCGACGAGGAAATCAATGCCGCGCTTGATCGAGGCGTCCACGCTGGCGGGCGTGACCTCGACCGGCTTCGGTTCCTCGAAGGCTTGTGCCGCGATCACCAGCAGTCCGGAAATGATCAGGGTGCGGATCACGGGGTGATGATGACTTGTCCGGCCTCGAGACCGGAGAGGATTTCGACGAGGTCACCCGAGACGCGACCCCGCTTGACCGCCCTTGGTCCGGTTTTTCCATCGGCCAGTTTGACGGTGAGCGTCCAGCCATCCTTGGTGGCATGGAGGGCTCCGGCTGGCACGGCGAGGGCATTGGGGCTTTCGTACGAGATCAATCGTACTTGGGCGTTTGAACCCGGGACTGGTGTGGCGTTGGCCGGCCAGGTGGCGGCGAGGTCAATCCGATAGCGGCCGTCGGTTCCGGGTGTCGGCGAGATTTTCTCGACCTTGGCGGGGATCACCAGGTCTTCGCGGCCCGGAGCGAGGGCGAATCCGGAGCAGCCCTGCGGCAGGGACGTGGCGGTGGCCTCATCGGCAAAAGCGGTCAGGATGAGTGGAGAAGCCGCAGGAATAAAGGTGGCGAAAGCTTTCTTCGCCGCGACCTGGCCGGAGGGGATGAGGGCCTTGACGGCTTCTCCGGTGGACCATTTTCCATCCTCGATCACGCCATGGTAGAACCACCCGTCGGCAGAGGCCTTGATCGGATCAACGAGCTTGCGATCCGCGCCGAGCTTGGCGAAGTCGTCCTTCTGGCGCTCCAGGGCGATTTTGGCGGAGGCGACCTCGATTTCCTTGAGGCTGATCTGGCGGGGCAGTTCGGTTTCGGCCTTGGCGAGGGCCATGGCAGCGGACTTCGCGGCCGTGTTCAGCTCCTCGGACTCGCGAGGGATCTCGGTCTCAAGGCTGCGCTTGTGATCAAGTTGTTCAGCATGAAAGGCGAACTCGGCGGAGGCGAGGGCGTCCTTCTGGCGCTTGAGGATGATCTCCTCGGTTTCCTCGGTGAGGTCGTCCGCCTTGTACATCTTCTCCAATTGGCGGAGTTCCTCCTGCTCGCCTTCCAGGGCCTGGCGGTAGCGCTTGAGGGTTTCCTCAACCCGCTGCTCCTTGATCTTGCGGCTGGTGCTATTGAAGTAGGCAAGGTCCTCGGCGGCGTTGCGCGCGGCCCGCTTGGTGGCGTCCAACTTGAGTGTCAGGCTGTCCTTCAGTCCCTTCAGCTCGACCTCTGCCTGCCCGAGGGAGAGGGTGGCGGAGTCGATGGCACGCTTGCTGTCGTCGAGCTTGCGGTCGATGCTGTCGGTGTCGAACGAGACCAGAACCTCGCCCGACTTCACCCGGCTGCCATGAGCGGCGATGGTCTTGATTTCAAAGGCGGCAAGCGTCTTGGCCTCCAGGCGGAGGGGAGTGCAGGTGCTTGGCAGCGCACCGGTGGCAAGGGTCCGCTCGATGACGAACGGTTTTCCTTCCACGGTGAGTTCGCCCGCGAGACAGACGGGACCGGAAAGGAGCGGGAGCAAACAGGCGGAGGCAGGTGTCAGGCGCATGGTTCGGATCAATTCGGGGAGGTAGCGTCATCAATCCTCGGCTTTGCCTTTTCTGGCGAGCCAGATTGGCTGGAAGCGGGGCTTTTTGGCGGAGGGAGAGTCGGGCACGAGATGTTCAGCGACGTTGAAGCCGGCGCGTTCGAGGGTGCGGGTGAGGTTGATCCGCTGGCGGGGAGCGGTGATCGCGAGAATCCCTCCGGCCTGCAGGGCCTCGAAGGCGGCAGTGAGCCAGCGGCGGTTCTCGACGACGGATTTGCCATCCGGACCGATGGGTGCGGTATCCGTGTGGACAATGACAGCATGGAGCGTGCCTGCGTGGGAGGCGAGTCCGCTGACCCCGACGTCCGGTTCATGGGAGACACGAGGATCGGTGCAGAAGGTCCCCTCAGGAAAAAATTTCCGCTGCCAGTCAACCAGGTCGGTGAGAGGTTCGGCGACGATCAGGTTTCCCTTTTTCTGAAGCAAGGCCTCCGAGGCACTGGCGAGCGCCTGACCGAGCCCGAGTCCGGCAAACCAGATCTTCGGCTGGCGCACCGGCCGGAATGGGGCGCAGGCAAGTCGGGCGCACTCCTGTTCGGCGACCTTCGTGGATGGCCCGGCGATCTGCTGGCCGCGCACGACCAGTGAATGTCGGCCATCATGCTCTTGGAGCTGGAGAGGGGAGCCGTCCGCGAGAAGGGCGTCGGCGAGGGTGATGCGGGGTTTCATGGCGCTTGAAAGCTTGCTGTTTCCAAGTGGCGATAGTAAATGCAAGGAACTATGTCCACTGAATCGACAGATGACGTACCTTCATCACCTGAGGCTCCGATGCCTTCCTCTCCGGGGCCACAGCTGGAGCAGCCTCCGGTATCACCGATGTCCGATAAGAAGCTCGTTGCCGGGATTCTTGGGATCGTCCTAGGCGGACTTGGGGTCCACAAGTTCTATTTGGGATACCAGAAGGAGGGAATCATCATGTTGGTTGTCTTCCTGCTGGGATGGTTCCTTTGCGGCTTCCCTTCGATGGCGGCCTCCGTCGTTGGAATTGTGGAAGGGATTCTCTATCTCACGAAAACGAATGAGGAATTCGACCGCCTTTACGTGGTGGGTCGCAAGCCTTGGTTCTGACCGTGACCGCGCGACCTGCTTCAAAAAGAAGACCCCGGCTTGGCGGCCGGGGTCGTTCATTTGGGGTTTGTTTGACAGGTCTCAATCGGCTCCGGGGTGAACCGGAGCCCAACCGCTTAGAGGGCGGCCTTGAGGGTGGACGAAGCCTTGAATCCGACCGTCTTGGAGGCGGCGATCTTCATGGATTCGCCGGTCTTCGGGTTGCGACCCTGACGGGCGGCGCGCTTTTTGACTTCGAAGGTGCCGAATCCAATGATCTGGACTTTCTTGTCCTTGCCCTTGATACCCTTCACGAGGGCAGCAAGGACGGCTTCAAGGGACTCTTCAGCGGCACGCTTGGTGGCGTCTTTTCCGAGGGCGGACTGGATGGCTTCAACAAGTTCTGCTTTGTTCATGGCAAGGATGGTTGTGCGAATCCGGAAGATTGTTGGCAAGAGAAATCCTGACGAAAAATCCCTACGGGCGGCTTGACTTCCGGCCCGGTTGCCGACCTGCGCAACCGGAACAATCCAGCGTTAGCAAGGGTTCCGGGCGGAATGCGAGATCTGTTAGAGGTTGTTAGATCTCTGCGGCATTGACCGGATGACCGGTTGCGGAGACAAGAATGGATGCCGGAGAAAGCCCGTGAGGAATTGTCCCGTGCGGTCTCCGCCGTGCTGGCGGCCGTCCGTGCGATGCCGGATGCGGTCACCATCGCACCGGAGCTCCAACAGATCGCAAATGCCTCGGAGCGCGGCTATTTCCTGCCGGATGAGGATGAGGCCGTGCGGTTACGATATCTCCAGTACTTGAGCGCAAGGGCCGCCCTGCTGGAGATTCCCGTCATGCTCCTCGATGGGTCAGGAAGGAAGGACTGGATCGATGAGCTGCCGGCCTTCGTCACCGCCTTCGCCGCCGCGTGCGTGCTGATCCGGGCGACGAGCTTCGTGACCGAACTGGCGGTGGCAAACCCGGTTCTGTGGAAGAAGCTCGATGAGGAGGACCTGCGGGTGGGCCTGCCACGGAAAACCTTCACCGGTCTCTACCGCTCCTTGGCATCGCCCGAGTCCCTGTCACGCATTCGCGCCGCTGCGGAGTTCTATGACGAGCATCAGGACCGGATCCGGAAACTGGCTGACGATCCGGAGATTGGTCCGGTCGTCGGGCTGCTGGCCACGGAGGCGGGCAGGATTGAAAGACGGAAACGTGAGGCGGTGAGGCGGCACCTCGTGTATCGCTGGTTTTCATTTCAGCGGCGTCAACGTTCGGCCTGGAGGCAGGTGATGTTCGGCCTGTTCGAAGCGGGAGGATCCGCGATCGCCGAACTGAGGCAACCGGGAATCAAGCCACCGGGTGCCCCCAAGCGGCTCACGCCCGCGCTGCGGGACGAATTGCTGGCAACCCTCCGGCCGGGAGATGTCTGCGTCACACGGCACGACGATGCCTTGAGCAATCTTTTCCTGCCAGGATTCTGGCCGCACGCGACCTTGTACTTGGGCGACATCGAGGAGCGCCGGGCCCTGGCAGTCAGCTTGCCCGGGGAAAGGGAGGCGCGTTCCGGAGGACAAACCCGCTTTCTGGAATCAAAGAAGGACGGTGTGCGGTTCCGGGCGGCGGAGGAGACGCTGGCCGTGGATGCCTGCGTGGTGATCCGTCCGGCACTCGAGCGGTCCGACCTGGCCCGGGCCATCGGGCGAGCGATGGAGCATGAGGGGAAACTCTACGATCTCCTCTTCGATTTCCGGACGAGCGACCGACTGGCCTGCACGGAGGTCATTTACCGGGGCTTTCACGGGATCGGCCCGGTCGCGTTTCAGTTGAAGGAGGTCTCCGGGCGGAAATGCCTGCCTGCGGAGGACCTTCTGGATCAGGCTCTCGGCTGCGGCTTCAGGGTCCATGCCACGGTCGGATTGGAGGGGAATCGTGTCCTTTTCGGGGAGGCGGCGGAACAGGCGCTTCGGGCCACTCGCTGAAGCCGCGCGATCCGCCACAAGGCACGCATTATCAAACCCTCTACGGAGCTTGTGAAATTTTTCACAAATAGGCCTTGCACCCCGGTCGGGGCCTCCTTTATGACCGCTCCGCCGTTTCCACGCGCGGCCATTTCGAATGCGCTTTCTCGCTTCCACCACCGCCATCTGGCTCCTTGGCCTCGCCTCCTCATTCGCGGCTACCGAGGGAGTTGCCGAGGTGCACGATCACCTTCCAGCCCACGCGGAGCAGATTTTCAACATCGGGCCCTTCGTGATCACGAACTCGATGCTGATGGTCTGGATCGTGGCGGCCTTCCTCATTCTTATCGCCCAGCTTGCCACCCGGAAGCTGACTCTTGTTCCATCCGGCCTGCAAAACTTTGTCGAGTGGCTCGTCGAAAGCCTCTACAATTTCCTCGAAGGAATCCTCGGCAAGCACCTTGTCAAGCGGACCTTCTGGTTCTTCGGCACGATCTTCGTCCTCATCCTCTTCACCAACTGGTTCGGCCTGATTCCTGGAGTCGGCACGGTCGGTTGGGAACTCAGCGGCCCCGGAGTGGACCCGCACGACAAGTTCCGCCCCTTCCTTCGCGGCGGCAATGCCGACCTGAACATGACGGCGGCGATGTCCTTCACTTTCGCGCTGCTCTGGTTCTACTGGGCGATCACCGAGAACGGCCTCAAGGGTTTCCTGTCCCACATTTTCGCCCCGAAAGGCAAGTTCAGCGGCATCATGGCGCTGATGATGATCCTCGTCTTCGGCTTCGTCGGCGTGCTTGAAATCGTCTCGATCCTGTTCCGCCCAGTCGCCCTCTCCTTCCGTCTCTACGGCAACATCTTCGCCGGTGAGAACATTCTGGAAAACATGATGCTGGTCGTCGGGAACAACAAGTTCCTCGCCTGGCTTCCTCCCCTTCCCTTCTACTTCATGGAGCTCCTCGTCGGCCTGATCCAGGCCCTCGTGTTCATGCTCCTGACCGCCGTGTTCCTCAAACTGATCTGTGACCACGGAGATCACCACGACGAAGATCACGCCCACTGAACCCTTTCCCGTCCCGACCATGGCCATGACCGTGGGGGGCGGCGAACCTACAACAAACCGAATACCATGAGCATCCTCAATGTCCTCGCCGAAGTTTCCGGCAACCTCCACGTCGCCCTCGCCGCTGTTGGTGCCGCTGTCGGCATCGGCCTCCTCGGCTCCAAGGCCGCTGAAGCAACCGGTCGCAACCCAGGTGCCGCCGGCAACATCCTGACCCTGTCGATCATTCTTGCCGCGCTTATCGAAGGTATCGTGTTCTTCGCGATCTTCCTCGCCAAGTAATCGATTCCGGCGCGGAGGGCGATCCGTCCTCCGCGCCACCCCACTTTCCTGATTTCATCCAGATTCCCCGCCACTTCATTCCATGATTTCTCTTGTTTCCATTCTCGCGAATGCGGCTCCTCATGCCGAAGCTGAAGGCGGCGGCGTGGGTGAAATCTTCCGCACCTTCCACGTCGACAAGCCGTTCTTCTTCAGCCAGGTCGCCAGCTTTTTGATTGTTGCCATCCTCCTCAAAAAGTTCGCCTTCGGACCGATTCAGGCGATGCTCGAGCAGCGCAAAGGCCGCATCGCCGAGGGCGAGGCCAACCTGATCAAAATCCAGAAGCAGCTGGCCGATTCCGAAAAGAACACCGCCGAGGCCATCGCCAAGGCCAATGAGGAAGCCCAGCGCCTGGTCAACGAAGCCAAGGAAAGCGCCGCCATCCTCTCCGAGCGCAAGGCTCAGGAAGCCATCGCCTCCGCCCAGCAGATTCTCGCCAAGGCCGAGGCTGCCGCCAAGGCCGAGCGCGATCTCATCAAGGCCGAACTCAAGCGCGAGTTCGGACGTCTGGTCACCGCCACCACCGCCCAGGTCACCGGCAAGGTCCTCAACACCGACGACCAGAAGCGTATCAACGACGAGGCCCTCACCAAGGTTGAGGCCTGATTTCCGACCCTTTCCTGACGCGCCATGAAGATCTCAAAGACCGCCGCCGCCGCCGCACGCCGCATTTTCCGGCTCTGCCAGACCGGCGGTCGCCTGGATGAGGCCAAGCTCTCCACTGCGGTCCGCCGGATCGTCGAGACCAAGCCACGCGATTACCGCGGCATCCTCCAGTCGCTCAAGCGCCTGACCCGACTCGATGTCGAGCGTCGCGAGGTCGTGATCGAAAGCGCCACCGAACTCGATCCCGCCTCCCGCGACCGCGTCGC